>NZ_JBHUQX010000013.1:0-47720 GCF_042674225.1 Streptomyces sp. NPDC056948 | reverse complement strand
TCGTGGGAGAGCACCACGACGCCGGGGGCGGCGCCGTTCTCCACCCGGCGGACGATGGACCGGGTGCCGGGGGTGGTCCAGTCGAGGGTGTCGATCGTCCAGGCGAGGGGTTCCATGCCGAGTTCGGCGCCGAGCCGGAACGCGGTGCGGTTCCAGGCGCCGTAGGGGGCACGGAACCACTCGGGGCGCTCCCCGTAGGCATCCTCGATGACGTCGCAGGTGCGTTCCATCTCGGAGCGGATCCCCCTGCGGGTGAGGCGGGTGAGCAGCGGGTGGGACCAGGTGTGGTTCCCGACGACATGGCCCTCTTCGGCCATCCGGGCCAGCAGTTCCTTGTGGTCGGTGACCATCCCGCCGCACACGAAGAACATCGCGCGCACGTCGTACTTGGCGAGGGTGTCCAGGACGGCCGGGGTGTAGCGGGGGTCGGGGCCGTCGTCGAAGGTCAGCACCATGTGACGGCCGCGTTCGGAGAAGCGCAGCAGCGGTGCGCGGCGGACCAGGGTCCGGCGGGGCGCGGCATGCGGCGGGCCGTATCCGGTCAGGGGCTGGAGCCGGTACGCGGAGGAGCTGAGCGGGCTGCGGACCTGGGGCCCGGCGGCCGGGACGGTCCCGGCGGGGCCGCCCCCGGTGACCCCCGCGAACACACCGGCCGTGGCGGCGACGCCCACGACGCCGCTGCCGGCGAGCAACACCCGGCGACGGGTGAGCAACTGATCCTTCTTCATGACTCATGAGTCGCCCGGCGGGAGACCGGCGCACCTGAGCAACACCGGTGCGGCGGCGCGCTTTCACCCGGACGGCCCACGCAGACGGGTCAGCGGCGGCGCACCAGGGGGAACGGCAGGGTCTCCCGGATCGTCAGTCCGGTGAGGAACATGACCAGCCGGTCGACGCCGATGCCGAGGCCGCCGGTGGGCGGCATGGCGTATTCGAGGGCGTCGAGGAAGTCCTCGTCGAGTTCCATCGCCTCGGGGTCGCCGCCGGCGGCGAGCAGGGACTGGGCGGTGAGGCGGCGGCGCTGCTCGACGGGGTCGGTCAGCTCCGAGTAGGCGGTGCCCAGTTCGGTGCCGAAGGCGACGAGGTCCCAGCGTTCGGCGAGGCGCGGGTCGGTGCGGTGCTGCCGGGTGAGCGGGGAGACGTCGGTCGGGAAATCCTTGTAGAAGGTGGGCAGCTCGGTCCGCTCCTCGACGAGCCGCTCGTACATCTCCAGGACGACGTCGCCGGGGCCGTCGTCGGCCGTGTACGGCACGCCCACGCGGTCGCACAGCCGGAGCAGCGCGGGCAGGTCGGTGCCGGGGTGGATCTCCTCGCCGAGGGCCTCGCTGATGGCGCCGTGGACGGTCTTGACGGGCCACTGCCCGGAGATGTCGTACTCCTTGCCGTCCTTGTGGGCCACGGGGGTGCCGAAGGCGGCGGTCGCGGCGCCCTGAATGAGCTCGCGGACGAGGTCGAGCATCACGTCGTAGTCGGCGAAGGCCTGGTAGGCCTCCAGCATCGTGAACTCGGGGTTGTGCTTGTAGGAGACGCCCTCGTTGCGGAAGGTGCGGCCCAGTTCGAAGACCTTCTCCAGGCCGCCGACGCACAGCCGCTTCAGGTACAGCTCGGGGGCGATGCGCAGGTAGAGGTCGAGGTCGTAGGCGTTGATGTGGGTGGTGAAGGGGCGGGCGTTGGCGCCGCCGTGGATCTGCTGGAGCATCGGCGTCTCGACCTCGAGGTAGCCGCGTTCCAGCAGGCCCTGGCGCAGGGCCTGGACGGCGGTGGAGCGGGCGCGGATCACCTCGCGGGCGTCGGGGCTCGCGACCAGGTCGAGATAGCGGCGGCGGACCTTGGCCTCGGGGTCGGCGAGGCCCCGGCGTTTGTCGGGCAGGGGGCGCAGGCACTTGCCGGTGAGCTGCCAGTCGGTGACGAACACGGTCGGCTCGCCCCGGTCGCTGACGCCCGCCTGGCCGGTGGCGGTGACGTGGTCGCCGATGTCGGTGTCGGCGGTGAAGCGGTCGAGGGCGGCGCCGGAGCGGTCGCGGGTGAGGGCGAGCTGGTGGTCGCCCGACCAGTCGCGGAGCACGACGAAGACGATGCCGCCGAAGTCGCGGACCAGCATGATCCGGCCGGCGACGGTGACCTGTTCGCCCTTCGCGACCTCGGCGAGGGTGTGGGTGCGGGCCGGGAGGCCCACCGGGTAGGGGTCGGTGCCGGCGGAGCGCAGCCGGTCGAGCTTGCGGTGCCGGACCCGGACCTGGTCGGACAGGCCGGAGAGAGGGTCGGCGGGCTCGGTCCCGTCCCCTCCGGCGAGGCCGAGCGCCGCCAACGACGGCAGCCCCTCCGTGGTGACGGGCCGCTGTCCGCCCTTCGGGTGCCCTCTTCCCCACAACTTGCGCATCGACGGTACGGAGACGAAGCCCTCGGCGATGCCGGAGGCGAGACCGACCTTGGCGAGGGAGGCGGCCTCCGCGTAGCAGAGGAAGCGGGGGTACCACTCGGGGCGGTACTTGGCGTTGGACCGGTACAGGGCCTCCAGTTGCCACCATTTGGAGAAGAACAGCAGCAGGCGGCGCCAGAGGCGGAGCACCGGTCCGGCGCCGATGCGGGCGCCCTCCTCGAACACGGAGCGGAACACGGCGAAGTTCAGCGAGACCTTGCGCACGCCGAGTTTCGGGGCGGCGTGGCACAGTTCGGCGACCATGAACTCCATGACGCCGTTGGGGGCGGTGCGGTCACGGCGCATCAGGTCCAGGGAGACGCCGTCCTTGCCCCAGGGCACGAAGGACTGCAGGGCGAGGAGCCGGCCGTCCTTGTCGTGGGCCTCGACGAGGAGGCAGTCGCCGTCGGCCGGGTCGCCGAGCCGGTCCAGGGCCATGGAGAAGCCGCGTTCGGTCCCGGTGTCGCGCCAGGCGTCGGCCCGTTCGACGATCTGCCGCATCTCCTCCTCGCTCAGGGTGGAGTGGCGGCGGACGCGGCAGCCGGCGCCGGTGCGGCGGACGCGGTTGACGGCCTGGCGGGTGACGCGCATGTCGCGGCCGTCGAGGTCGAAGTCGAGGACGTGCAGGATCGCCTCGTCGCCGAGCTGGAGCGCGCCGAGCCCGGCGCGCACGAATGCCCTGGCGCCCTCTTCGGAGGCGCCCATCACGGCCGGTACCCAGGCGTAGCGGCGGGCCACGTCCTGCCAGACGGCGATCGCGTGCGGCCAGGCCTCCCGGTCGCCGACCGGGTCGCCGCTGGCCAGGCACACCCCGGCCTCGACGCGGTAGGTGACGGCGGCCTTGCCGCTGGGTGAGAAGACGACGGCCTTGTCGCGGCGGGTGGCGAAGTAGCCGAGGGAGTCCTGGTCGCCGTAGCGGCCGAGGAGGGCGCGGATGCGGGCCTCCTCGTCGTCGTGCAGGGCGGCTTCCAGGCGCTGGGAGCGGAAGAGGGTGGTGGCGGCGTTCAGCAGGGCGAGCGCGCCGAACAGGCCGAGCAGGAAGTACAGGGCGTGCGGCGGGCGGCCGTCGAAGCTGCCCGCGGGCACCAGGCCGCCCAGGACCCGGTTCGCGGCCCAGGCCAGGCGCTGGTTGCCGGGCAGTGTGCCGGGGAAGGCCGCGACCAGGGCCCAGCCGGCCATGATCGCCACGACCAGGCCGGCCACCAGGACGGCGAGGGCGCGGCGTACGGCGGCGCGGCGGGAGGCGGCGTAGAACTCCCCGCGGGCGACGATCAGCAGGGCCAGGGCGAGGCCGCACACCACGAAGGACGGGACCGATTCGGCGAACTGGCCGACGGCCATGCCGAGGATGTCGGACAGGACCAGCAGGCCCAGGTAGACGACGACCAGCCACCAGGCGATCTTCTTGCGGGCGCCGGTCGCGGCGGCGAGCAGGAACAGGAAGACCGCGTAGGCGAGGTTGGCGCTGACGGGGACGAGCAGCAGGTCCAGGAAGCGGACGAGCGGGCGCAGTCCGGTGCGCAGCGGCGGGATCAGCGCCAGCAGGGCGCAGAGCAGGCCGAGGACGCCGAAGAAGACCGCGAAGCCCTCGGGTACCCGGCCCAGGAGGCCGTGGGCCCGGCCGCGGGGCGGCCGTATCGGACCCCCGGTGTCTTTCTCGGCCGTCCCGGTGTCCGCGGTGGCACTCATGCTTTCGACTCTAGGAACACCCGCCTCTTCTCGCCCGTCGAGCGCTCCCGGCCGACGGGCGGACCGGAGGGCTCCGATAGCCTCGCGGCGTGACGGAACAGCACTCCCATCAGTTCGAGCGGGGCACGGACGGGCCGAAGGTGATCGTGGTCGGAGTGGACGGCTCCGACTCCTCCCTGCGGGCCGCGGCCTACGCCGGTGGCCTGGCCCGGCGGCAGCACGCGCTGCTCGCCGTGGTGTACGTGCAGCCGGTGCTGGCGGCGGGGGCGGCGCTGGGTGCGCCGGTGGCCGGGACGACCGACGAGATAGCCGAGGGCCTGGTGGCGCAGATCCGGGACGCGGCCGAGCGGCTCAAGGGGATATTCGAGGTCCGCTGGGAGTTCCACACGTTCCCCGGCGATCCGTACAACGGCCTGGTGAAGGCGGCCGACGAACTCAAGGCGGACGCCGTGGTCGTGGGCGCGTCCGAGCAGGCGGGCCACCGGATCGTCGGGTCGGTGGCGGTGCGGCTGGTGAAGGCCGGGCGGTGGCCGGTGACGGTGGTGCCGTAGCGGGACCTAGGTCCCTGGTCGGTAGGCACGAGGCCGCGCGGACTCGAGGATGCTGCCGTGACTTCCTACGCCTTCGACGTGGACGCCTTCCTGGGCCGGCCCCTCACCGCGCGCCTCGCCACCAACGGGCCGACGGTCCGCCCCGTCTGGTTCCTCTGGGAGGAGGGCGCGTTCTGGGTCCTGACCGGGCCCTGGGCCCGCCTCTTCGACCGGGTGCGGGCCGACCCCCGGGTCGCGCTGGTGGTGGACGAGTGCGACCCGGCGACCGGTCTGGTCCGGCAGGTGATCGCCCGGGGCCGGGCCGAACTCGTGCCCTTCGACGTCGAGCGGGGGCGGCGCAAGCTCGTCCGCTATCTGGGCGCGGACGAGGAACAGTGGGACGAGCGGTTCGTGCACTATCTCCACGACGATCCGGCGCGGCGCGGGACGGTGTGGCTGCGGTTGGAGCCCACGTCCCTCGTCGCGCACGACCTGAGTTACGCCGTGGCCCCCTGAGGCGGCCACGGGCGCAACGGCAGGGGGTGCTCCCGGCCTACTCCCCCATCACCAGTCCGTCCCCGGCCGCGCCCCTGCCGAGGACGACGTCCCGGATGCGGTCGCGGACGGCCTGTCCGTCGGCGCCCTGGGCGATCGCGCGGTTGAGGTTCACGACCCGGCCGGCGTCGACGTCGAACAGTTGCGGGACGAACTCGGCCTTGGTCACCTCCCAGCGGCCGCCCGGCCGTGCGGGCGGGGCGAAGGTGAAGCGGCCGAGGGTGGACTGGTTGCCGCGCGGGTCCTTGGCGCCCTGGTGGTTGGTCATCTCGCCGGCGATCTGGTCGCCCATGCCGTAGATCACCCAGGTGCCGTTGACCTTCTCGTAGGCCTGCGGGACGTGCGCGTGGGTGCCGAGGATCAGGTCGATGTCGGGGCGTCCGGCGCTGCGCGAGGCGGTGAGGTTCCGGGACAGGGCCAGTTGCCGGTCGTCGGGCGCGTCCTGCCACTCGGTGCCCCAGTGCAGGGAGACGACGACCACGTCGGCGCCCGCCCGGCGTGCGGCCCGGGCGTCCGCGAGGACCGTGCCCTCGTCGATGATGTTCACGGCCCAGGGCTGTCCGGCCGGCAGCGGGATGCCGTTGGTGTCGTAGGTGTAGGCGAGATGAGCGATCTTCGCCGTGCCCGCCTGGAGGACGGTCACCGTGCGCGCCTCCTCCTCGGCGCGTGCCGAGCCGGCGTGCCGTACGCCCGCGCGGTCGAGGGCGTCGAGGGTGCGCCGGATGCCGTCGGCGCCGTCGTCCAGGGTGTGGTTGGAGGCGGTGGAGCAGCCGTCGTAGCCGGTGACGGCGAGGGCCTGGGCCACCTCGGGCGGGGACTTGAAGGTGGGGTAGCCGGTGTAGGCGCCGTTCTCGCCGTAGACGGTCTCCATGTGGCACAGGGCCACGTCGGCGCGGGAGACGACGGAGCGGATCCCCGCGAGCATCGGCCGGAAGTCGTAGCCGGTGCCGCCGGCGTCGAAGCGGGCCCGGTCGATGATCGAGCTGTGCGGGAGGACGTCGCCGGAGGCGACGAGTGTGAAACCGCGGGGCACGGCGGAGGACGGTGCCGGGCGTCCCGGGCCGCGCGGTTCATGGCTGCCGCGGGCCTGGCAGGCCGCACCCGCGGCGAGGACGACGGTCAGGGCCAGGGCCACCTGTCGACTGCGAGCGATCATCCATTCACCCCTTTGTGGGCGTTGTGGTCGTATTTACGCACCATCAGGAAAGAAGGCTCATGCCGTCCCACGCGGCTCCGACACGCTCATTAGCCCGTCCGGAACGCACCGGTCCGGGCGCGGTGACCGTTCGTCGAACCGTTCGTCGACGCGATCGACCGTCCGCCGCACGGGCGGGTACGTGCCCTGTCCCCCGGCTGCGCCCTGCTGTGGCATACGGCCATGACGGCCGGATCCACTCTTACGAACGGGACGACCGCCGAGCACGAGCTCGCCGCACTGCAGCGGGAGCACGGCCGGCCCCTCTTCGCGCTCCTGCTCCGGCTCTGCGACGGCGACCTGCAGCGCGCGGAGGACCTGGTGCAGGAGACGCTCGTACGCGCCTGGCAGCACCCCGAGGCCCTGCGCGCCGACGACTTCGAGTCCGTACGGCCCTGGCTGATGACCGTCGGGCGGCGGCTGGCGATCGATGCCCGGCGGGCCCGGCAGGCGCGTCCGGCCGAGGTCGGCGACGCGGTCCTGGAGAACGCGCGGGTCATCTCCGACCACGCCGAGCGGGCCGCGGCGACGCTCGACGTCCGCCAGGCTGTGAAGACACTCACTCCGGAGCACCGTGAAGTCCTGGTGCTCGTGTACTTCCAGGGGGCGAGTGTGGCGGAAGCCGCGGCGACCCTCGGGATCCCGCCCGGTACCGTGAAGTCCCGCGCGTACTACGCGCTGCGCGCCCTGCGCCGGGTGCTTCCCGGATACGCCACCGACCTGCGCTGAAACCAATGGGCGGGTCAAGCCTCCGTAAAGCGCCTTGCCGAACACCCCGGTTGAGTAATCGGCTGTTCTCATCCGTGTTCCGGAGAGGGCCGACAGCGCCCCCGGGGCCCGGTGTCGGGCGACGCGCACGTACCGGAGGAAGGCAGGAAGGGATGCTGCACAGAGGTGAAGAGAGCACGGACGGCGCCGGCGGTGAACTGACCGTCCCCATGGCGTGGTTGTACGCCGAGTACATCGCCGACGAGCTGCTGCGGACCGGCGATCTGATGCCGCCGACGTCCTTCGAGTTCCGGGCGGGGCGGGACGCCCTGGCGCTGACCATCTTCCTCTCCGACACCGACGGGGAGCTGTCCGGCATCCGGGTCGTCACCCAGCTCGAGACGTGGCTGTCACTGACCGCGTACGACCAGCCGTGGCAGGAGTGGGTGCGCGAGCGGCTGGCCGAGCTGGCCGGCCTGGCCGCGGGGTCGGGGCTGCCCGCGCCGGACCTGGACCTGGCGGACGAGGCCTGGCGCTGGCTGCAGGAGACGGAGCTGCTCGCGCCCGATCTGAACGCGGTGCCGGGCGGTGCTCCGGTGGTCGGGGAGGACGAGGGGCCGAAGGTCTGGACGCCCGCCTGGCAGCTCGGACTGCCGCTGGGACACCTCGCGATCCACCTTTTTTAGATTTCCGCGCCTCCGACCAATCCGCCGGTCGGAGGGCTCCGAATCCATAGGTTGCGATTGTGTCACCGGCTTGAGTGATTCCGCTGCCTGGTCCGTACCGGTGGGAGCAAGGAGTAACCCCACCCGCACCCAACGGCACGAGGATTCGGCATGAGGTCCCTGGAACGGCATCGCGACGTCGGCGCCTACGCGCTCGGCGTGCTGGACGAGGCGGAGGCCTTCCGCTTCGAGGACCACCTCATGGAGTGCCCTCGGTGCGCTGCAGAGGTGACGGAATTCGGCGTGACGACACGGCAGTTGATGCTGTACCGGCGGGCGACACCACGGTTCGTGCACCCGATGGCGCAGCCCGGGCCGCGCATGCTGGACCGGCTGCTGGCCGAGGTGGCGACGAGGCGCCGGGCCGGACGCAGACGCCTGCTGTTCGCCCTGGCCGCCTCGGTGGCGTTCGCGGTGTCCGTACCCGGCGTCGCGATGATGGCCAAGGGCAGCAGCGAGGGCGAGGCACCCCTGACGGTCGCGGCGACCGACGCGCGCTCGGGCGTCTGGGCCCAGGTCACGGTCGAGGACAAGGCCTCGGGCAGCCAGGTCGAACTGAAGGTCAAGGACGCGGCCGGTCCCCGCTCCTGCCACCTGGTCATCGTCGGCCGCGACGGCACCGAGGAGACCGCGACGAGCTGGCACGGCCCCGGGCACGACACCCACCCCAACACGATGATGGCCAGTTCGTCCAAGCACCCGGACGAGACCGCCCGCTACGAGGTCCGCTCGGCGTCCGGGGAGGTCCTCGTGAAGCTTCAGCCGCGCTAGCGGGTGTCGTCCGTCCGCCCCTGTCGCCGGGCATCCCGCGTGCCCCGGTGTGAGACTGCTGGTTGGCGTACCCGGGAGACAGCCGGGTGTCCGCGGTCCCGACGAGGGGAGACGAGGTGGCGGCGTCACAGGACGGCGACGGCCGCCTGGAGGAGTACCTCGCCGATCCGGGGAACAGGGCGCTGGACCTGACCACCGCCGCGGCCCGCGCCACCGAGGCCCTGGGGCTCCAGCACTCCGCGGTGTACCTCGCCGACATCCAGCAGCGCCGGCTCGTGCCGCTCACCGACGTGGCCTCCCCCCTGCTCGTCGACGACTCGCTCGCCGGCTGGACCTACCGCACCCAGTCCCTGCGCGTGGAGGAGTCCGAGTCGGGCGGCATGACGGCCTGGGTCCCCCTCGTGGACGGAGCGGAACGCCTCGGAGTCCTCGCCGTGCACTCGGCCTCGCTGACCCCGGCCGTGCTGCGCCGCGGCAAGGCCCTCGCCACGCTCCTCGCCATGATGATCACGTCCACCCGGGCGTACCAGGACTCCTTCGTCCGGCTTACGCGCACCAGACCGATGCTTCTGCCCGCCGAGATGCTGCGGGCCTTTCTGCCGCCGCGCACGATCGGCACCGCGCACGTCGTGTCCACGGCCGTGCTGGAGCCGGCCTACGAGCTCGGCGGCGACGCCTTCGACCACTCCCTCACCGAGACGGCCCTGCACGCCACGGTCCTCGACGCCATGGGACACAACCTGGCCTCCGGGCTCACCACGGCCGTGTGCCTGGCCGCGAGCCGCAATGCCCGGCGGACCGGGGCGGACCTGCCCGACCTGGTGCAGAGCGTCGACGACGCGCTGGCGCAATGGCTCCCCGACCAGTTCTGCACGGGGGTCCTGGCCCAGCTCGACCTGGTCTCCGGGGTGCTGCGGTGGTGCAACTGCGGGCATCCCACCCCGCTGCTCATCCGTGACAGGCGGCCGGACGTCGACGCCATGCGGCGCGAGCCGGAACCGCCCATGGGTCTGCCGTCCCGGCTGGCCGGGCTGAAGCGTCGGACGCACGAGATCGCTCTGAAGCCCGGCGACCGGGTGCTGATGTACAGCGACGGGGTCACCGAGGCCAGGGCCGTCGACGGCGCGGAGTTCGGTCTCGAGCAGTTCGCCGACTACATCATCCGGGCGACGGCCGCGGGCGAGCTGGCGCCCGAGACGCTGCGGCGGCTCATCCACTCCATCCTCGACTCGTCCGGCAGCCGGCTGCGGGACGACGCGACCATCCTCATGTTCGAGTGGTCGCCCCCGGCCCGGTGACGGCGCGTCACTTCAGCAGCCGGGACATCCTGCGGTCCGCCAGCGGTTTGCCGCCCGTCTGGCAGGTCGGGCAGTACTGCAGCGAGGAGTCGCTGAAGGACACCTCCCGCACGGTGTCGCCGCACACCGGGCAGGGCTCGCCGGTGCGGCCGTGGACGCGCAGGCCGCTCTTCTTCTCGGCCTTCAGCCGCCCGGCCGCCACGCCCCGGGAGCGTTCGACCGCCTCGGTGAGCGTGTCGCGCAGGGCCTCGTAGAGCCGGTGGGTCTCCTCCGCGCTCAGGGACGCGGCCAGTTTGAAGGGCGACATCTTCGCCGCGTGCAGGATCTCGTCGCTGTAGGCGTTGCCCACCCCCGCGATCAGGCTCTGGTCGCGCAACGCGCCCTTGAGCTGCCGCCGTTCACCGGCCAGGAGTTCCGCGAAGCGCCGCTCGTCGAAGTCGTCGGCGAGGGGGTCCGGGCCGAGCCGGGCGACGCCCGGGACCTCCTGCGGGTCCCCCACGACGTACACGGCGAGCCGCTTCTGGGTGCCGGCCTCGGTCAGGTCGAAGCCGGAGCCGGTCTCCAGGGCCACGCGCAGCGCGAGGGGGCCCTTGCCGGGGCGGGGCGGGCCGTCGGGCAGGCGGTCCTTCCAGTGCAGCCAGCCCGCGCGGGCCAGGTGCGTCACGAAGTGCGGGCCGTCCGCGGTCGCGAGGTCGAGGAACTTGCCGTACCGGCGTACGGCGGCGACCTCGTGTCCCTCCAGCGCGGACAGGGGCGGGTCGTACGTCTTCAGGACGCTGATCGCGACGGGCAGCACCCGGACGATCTCATGACCGACGAGGTGCTCGGTCAGGAAGTCCTTGAGCGCCTCGACCTCGGGAAGTTCCGGCATGGGTCCAGAGTGCCACGCGGGGGCAAGGACCCTAGTCGCCGTCGGGCACCGCGAACTCGCACCACACGGCCTTGCCGCCGCCGCGCGCCTCCACGCCCCACACGTCGGTGAGCAGCTCCACCAGCAGCAGGCCCCGCCCGGAGACGCCCGACTCGCCCGCCTCGCGGCGGCGCGGCAGGGCGCTGGAGGAGTCCTCGACCTCGACGCGCAGCCGGCGACCCGAGCCGGTGAGGGCCCGCAGGGTGACGATCGCGGAGCCCTCGGTGTGCATCAGCGCGTTGGTGATCAGCTCGTCGGCGACCAGTTCGATCTCGTCGGCGCGGTCCCGGGCTCCCCAGACGCCGACCGCGGTGCGGATCATGTGCCGGGCCTCGGCCAGGGCCGCCGGGTCGCCGGGGGCCACGTGCCGCTGGAGCCGGCGACCGGACTGCGGGCCGTCGGGGCCGCGCCGGCGCAGCAGGAGCAGCGCCACGTCGTCGTCGCCGCTGCGCTCGGCGGCCACGTCGATGAGCCGGTCGGCGAGGTCGCGTACGTCGTCGGGGCCGGTGGCGACGAGCGCGGTGAGGGTGCGCATGCCGTCGTCGAGGTCGGCGCCGGGCTGCTCCACGAGGCCGTCGGTGCACAGCAGCAGGGTGTCGCCGGGGTCGAGCTCGACGGTGCCCACCGGGTAGTCGAGGCGGCCGAACTCGGCGGACAGGCCGAGCGGCAGACCGCCCGCGACGGTGACGCGGCGGCAGGACCCGTCGGGCCGCCGCACGAGCGGGTCGATGTGCCCGGCCCGGACCACCTGGAGCACGCCGGTCGACAGGTCGGCCTCGGCATAGAGGCAGGTCGCCGAGCGGTCGGTGTCGAGTTCGTGCAGGAAGACGGAGGCGCGGGCCATCACGGTGGCCGGGGTGTGCCCCTCGGCGGCGTAGGCGCGCAGCACGATGCGGAGCTGGCCCATGACGGCGGCCGCGTGCGTGTCGTGGCCCTGGACATCGCCGATGACGGCGCCGACCCGGCCGCCGGGCAGCGGGATGAGGTCGTACCAGTCGCCGCCGATGTCACGGCCGACGGAGCCGCCGATGGTGGCGGCGCGGTAGCGGACCGCGACGTCGGCCCCGGGCACGCTCGGGATGGTCCGGGGCAGCATGGCCTGCTGGAGGCCTTGGGCGAGATCCATCTCCTGCTCGTAGAACATGGCCCGCTGCAGGCTCTGCGCGATGCTGCTGCCGAGGGCGACGAGGATGTTGCGCTCCTCGGGTGTGAAGCCGTGCCGGTCGCTGTAGAGCAGGCCCATCGCGCCGATGGGCTGGGCCTGGACGATGAGCGGCAGATAGGCGGCCGAGGTGATGTTCAGGTCGGTGATGTGCGGCCACAGGATCGGATAGCGCTCGGCGAACTCCTCCGGCGATTCGATGAAGCGGGGGCCGAGGGTCCGCACGGCCTCGCTCATCGGGTAGGGCTCGTCGATCCGGGTCACGCGGGTGCCGGGTACGAAGCTGTCCGAGGGCCCCTCGGCGACCAGGCGGATGCGCCCGGCCTCGACCAGGCCCATGACCAGGCTGGTGGCGCCCAGGTGGATGAGGCCGTGGGTGTCCTTCAGGACGTCGATGACGTCCTGAACGGTGCGGGCGTGGGCGAGGGCGGCCGTGGTGAGCTCGACGACGCTGGTCTGCTCCCGGCGGGCCTCGTCCCGGGCGGCCTGGTCGAGGCGGGCCTCGCTCTCGCCGAGTTCCTGGGTGGCGTCCCGGACGATGCCGATGATGCGGCGGGGCCGTCCGGTGTCGTCGCGCCGGATGTAGCCCTGGGTGTGGGTCCAGCGCAGGGTGCCGTCGCGGCGCCGCATGCGGAAGTAGGCGCCGTAGTTCTCGCTGCCGTCCTTCAGGGCCTGGGAGACCGCGGTGTCCAGGCGCCGGGCCTCGCCGGGCGGGACCCGCTTGGCGAGCGTCTCGGGGTGGCCGTCGTACTCGTCGAGGCGCACGTCGAAGATGTCGTGGGCCTGGGCGTCCATCTGCATCTGGCCGCTGTCCAGATCCCAGTCGAAACTGCCCATCCGGTTGAGCGCGAGGATCGGATCCGGGTGGGCGGGCCAGTCGTCCGGGAGTGACAGGGCGCTCCCTCCCCGATCAGCCATGGGCCCACCTTGCCAGGAATCATCCGATTCTTCGACCGATGTGTCGAGCGTACGGGTCTCCCGGCCGGAACGGCCCTCAGTCGCCATCGGGGATCAGACCGGCTCCGTCGGGCAGGTCGGGGCTGTCCGGCACGGTGTCGGGGCCGACCTCGCCGGAGCCGCCGGGGTCTGCCGGAGCCGGTTCGTCGGGAAGAGGGTCGTCGGGAGGCGGTTCGTCGGCAAGCGGTTCGGTCTCGTCGGGCGGAGCCACACGGGGCTCGCGCGGAAGCACTTCGGGTTCCTCCGGGGAGGAGGGCGCGGGCGACGGCGAGGGCGAGGGCGCGCGGGACTCCGGGGGCCGCTGCGCCCAGAGCGGTGGCGGCAGGGCCCGGTCGTGGCGTACGTCGTGGCCGGTCGGCCGTTCGATCCAGGTGCGGGCGGCGACGTCGATGATCGTGAAGTCGGTGATCACCTGCGGGGCAGGGGTCACGACGATGACCTCGCCGGGCCGGTAGCCGGGCCAGGGGCTGCCACGGCCACGCGGCGTGCCCCGCGTCGTCACCGGCGGACGCAGCGGGTTGCCGCAGGCGCAGCGGACGCGCGGCACGCCCCGGTCGTCGACCAGGACGGCGGTGCCCGCCTGGAGCACGGACTGGTAGCCGAGCGCCCGTCCGGACCGGAAGCCGTGGTTGGTGACGCGGGTGTCCGCGCGCAGCACAAGGGGGGTCAATCGGCGCACGTAGTCCGGGACGGACCCCGGGGAGACGCCCGCGACCCGGGCGAAGGCGCGGATCCTGGCACGGTCGCGGGTGAGGTGGCCGATCTGCCGTGCGGTGTCGCAGCTTCCGGTCCGCTCGATGCCGCCGTACAGGCCGGGTGTCCCGCCGGAGAGCGAGCGCAGTCCGCCGAGTCCTGCGGAGATCCGGGACGGGCCGTGCGGGCCGGCTCTCCCCGGCGTTCGCGGGGCGGGGGACGGGGTAGCCGTCGTGGTGGCCGTGGAGTCCGTGAAGGGGTCCGGTCCCCGGGCCGCGGCCGGCTGGAGGAAGAGCTCTCCGCCGGCGTCCGCGGCGTCACCGTCGCCGTCGCCGTCGGTGCCGCAGCCCGAGAGGAGGAGCGCCGTCGAGAGCACACAGGCCACGACGAAGGTCCCGGTGTGTGTCCGCACCCAGTCCTCCCGCCTCGTTTCTGGCCATTCGTCACTATTGTTTGCTTCACTCACTTGGGTTACGCAACCGGAGCTGCGCCGCACGGAGCGTGACACTGGGGTCCGGCGCGGCATCGGGAGGAGCGCACGGCCGTGGACTGGTTCACCGCATCCGACTACTGGCTGAGCCGGCTGGTCTTCCAGCGGGCGCTGGCCGCCGTGTATCTGGTCGCGTTCCTGACGGCGGCTCTGCAGTTCCGGGCGCTGATCGGGCGGCGCGGCATGCTGCCGGTGCCGGCGTTCGTCGAGCGGGTGCCGTTCAAGCGGGCACCGAGCCTGTTCCAGTTGCACTACTCGGACCGCTTCTTCGCGCTCTGCGCCTGGGCGGGCTGCGCCGTGTCGGCGGCGCTGCTGGCCGGGCTCGACTCGTTGCTGCCGCTGTGGGGCGGCATGCTGCTGTGGCTGGTGCCGTGGGTGCTGTACCTGTCGATCGTGAACGTCGGGCAGACCTGGTACTCGTTCGGCTGGGAGTCGCTGCTGCTGGAGGTCGGCTTCCTCGCCGTGTTCCTCGGCAACGACGAGGTGGCGCCGCCGGTCGTCGTGCTGTTCCTGCTGCGCTGGATCCTGTTCCGTGTGGAGTTCGGCGCGGGGCTCATCAAGATGCGCGGCGACGCATGCTGGCGGAAGCTGACATGCCTCAACCACCATCACGAGACCCAGCCCATGCCGGGCCCGCTGAGCTGGTTCTTCCACCATCTGCCCAGGCCCCTGCACCGGGTCGAGGTGGCCGCGAACCATGTCACCCAACTCGTGGTGCCGTTCCTGCTGTTCACCCCGCACCCGGTCGCGACGGCCGCCGCCGCGCTGATGATCGTCACCCAGCTCTGGCTGGTGCTGTCGGGCAACTTCTCCTGGCTGAACTGGATCACGATCGTGCTGGCCCTGTCGGCGGTACGGTTCCCGGCCGATCCGCCGGACGTGCCCGAGGCCCCGCTCTGGTACGTGGTCGTGGTTCTGGCCGTGGCCGCGCTGCTCGTGGGCCTCAGCTACCAGCCGGTCCGCAACATGCTCTCCCGCCGCCAGGTGATGAACCGCTCCTTCGACCCGGTCCATCTGGTCAACACCTACGGGGCGTTCGGGAGTGTGAGCCGGGTCCGCTACGAGGTGGTGGTCGAGGGCACCGCGGACGACGTGCCGCGTACGGACTCGCGGTGGCTGGAGTACGAGTTCAAGGGCAAGCCGGGCGATCCTCGGCGCTGGCCGCGCCAGTTCGCGCCGTACCATCTGCGGCTGGACTGGATGATGTGGTTCGCGGCCCTCTCCCCCGGCTACGCCGGATCCTGGTTCGGCACGCTGGTGGAGCGGCTGCTGGAGAACGACCGGGCCACGCTGAAGCTGCTGCGCCGCTCGCCGTTCCCGGCGGACGAGCCCCCGCGGTACGTACGCGCCCGCCTGTTCCGCTACCGCTACACGACATGGCGCGAGCTGCGGGAGACGGGCGCGTGCTGGGAGCGGACGTACGTACGGGAGTACCTGCCGCCTACGCGGCTGGCGGAGACGGCTCAGAGGCCGTAGACGCGGGTGGCGGTGGTCGCGAGGATCTGCGTGTGGTCGTGCGGGTCGATCAGTCGGCGGGTGATGTCCAGGATCTCGCCGTACGTCGCCGCCAGGGTGGAGACCGGCCAGTCCGAGCCGTACATCAGACGGTCCGGTCCGAAGGCCTCCAGGGCCACGTCGGCATACGGGCGGAGGTCCTCGACGGTCCAGGAGGTGAGGTCGGCCTCGGTGACCAGGCCGGACAGCTTGCCGGCCGTGTTGGGCAGGGCGGCGAGGGCGCGCAGGCCGGATGCCCAGGGTTCGAGGGTGCCGGAGGCGACAGGCGGTTTGCCCAGGTGGTCGAGGACGAAGGTGAGGCCGGGCAGGTCCGCGGCGGCCCGCGCGCAGGCCGGGAGCTGATGGGGCAGGACCACGAGGTCGTAGACCAGCCCGGCGTCTGCGAGGGCGGCCAGTCCCCGGCGTACGTCCGGGCGCAGCAGCCACTCGGGGTCGGGTTCGCCCTGGACCTGGTGGCGGATGCCCTTGAGGTGGCGGCCGCCGGGGAGTTCCCGCAGCCGGGCCAGTTCGTCGGCGACGTCGGGGCGGGTGAGGTCGGTCCAGCCGACGACGCCCGCGATCAGGTCGTGCTCGTCGGCCAGGGCCAGGAACTCCGGGGTCTCCTCGGGCACGGTGATCGTCTGGACGAGGACCGTGCGGTCCACTCCGGCCGCTCTCGCCTCGGGTTCGAGGTCCTTCATGGTGAAGTCGCGGCGCAGGGGCGCGAGTTCGGGGCCGGTGATCCAGTCCTGGTCCCGTACGGACAGGTCCCACACGTGGTGGTGGGTGTCGACGACGGTCATGACGGCAGCTCCCAGACGACCGGCAGGCCGGCGTCGGCTCCTTCGCCGGAGTAGTCGTGCACGACGTCCAGCAGCTCGGCCATGCGGGCCTGCCAGGCGACGTTGACCGGGAGTTTCTCCAGTTCGGCGAGGAGACGGGCGTAGTCCTCGCACTCCAGGACGTGGAACAGGTCGGTGCCGCTGCGCCAGATCGTCCAGGAGGTGGTGCCGGCGGCGCGGATGGCGTCGGTGAGCTCCTCCGGGACCTCGCGGTGCGCGGCCTCGTACGCGGCGATGCGGTCGGCGCGGACCTTGGTGTGCAGGGCGACTCTCATGACGGCTCCTCGGCGGGGACGGGGGCGTCGGCGGGCAGCAGGCCCTCGGCGCGCAGGTCCTGCCAGAACCCGGCGGGCACACGCGCGGCGAACTGGTGGGCGCAGTCGCGGACCTCGTGCGCCGAGCGGGCCCCGACGAGGACGCTGGCGACGGCCGGGTGGGCGGCGCAGAAGGCCAGGGCGGCGGCGCGCAGCGTGGTGCCGTGGCGGTCGGCGACGGACTTCAGCCGCAGGGCACGTTCGACGAGCTCGGAGGGGGCGACGGTGTAGTTGTACGTCGCGCCCGGCCGCGGGTTCGCCAGCAGGCCGGAGTTGAAGGCGCCGCCGATGACGACGGATGTGCCGCGTTCGTGGGCCGCGGGCAGCAGGTCGGTGAGGGCGCTCTGGTCGAGCAGGGTGTAGCGGCCGGCGCACAGCACCACGTCGACGTCGGTGTCGCGGACGAAGCGGGTGAGCATCTCCGCCTGGTTCATACCGGCGCCGATCGCGCCGACCACGCCCTCGGCGCGGAGCTTCTCCAGGGCCGGATAGCCCTCCCGGAAGGCCTCTTCGGCGTGCTCGTCGGGGTCGTGGAGGTAGACGACGTCGACGCGGTCGAGGCCGAGCCGTTCCAGGCTGGCCTCCAGGGTGCGTCGTACGCCGTCGGCGCTGAAGTCCCACACGCGGCGGTGGCCGGCGGGCACGGCGAACCCGTGGGCCAGGTCGTCGCCGGTGCCGTCCGAGGGCTCCAGGCGGCGGCCCACCTTGGTGGAGATCGTGTACTGGCCTCGGGGGCGGTCGCGCAGGGCGGCGCCGAGGCGGCGTTCGGAGAGGCCGAGGCCGTAGTGCGGGGCGGTGTCGAAGTAGCGGATGCCCCGCTGCCAGGCGGCCTCCACGGCGTCGTGCGCCTGCGCCTCGCCGACTTCGGAGTACAGGTTGGCGATCGCGGCGGCGCCGAAGGACAGGGCGCTGACCTCGACGCCGCTGCCGCCGAGCCGGTTCACCGGGCCACCGGGCGCAGCCGCAGGCCCTGCATGCCGCCGTCGACGGCGAGCGCGGTGCCCGTGGTGGCGCCGGAGAGGGGGCCGGCCAGGTAGGCGACGGCGCCCGCGACCTCGGCCGCGGAGACCAGGCGGCCGGTGGGCTGACGGGCCTCCAGGGCGGCGCGTTCGGCGGCCGGTTCGGGCGCGGCGTCGAGGAGGCGGCCGACCCAGGGCGTGTCGACCGTGCCCGGGTTGACGCAGTTGACGCGGATGCCCTCGCGGACGTGGTCGGCGGCCATGGCGAGCGTGAGGGAGTACACGGCACCCTTGGTGGCGCTGTACAGGGCGCGCTGCGGCAGGCCCGCGGTGGCGGCGATGGAGCAGGTGTTGACGATCGCGGCGTGCGCGGAGGCGCGCAGGTGGGGCAGGCAGGCGCGGGCGGTGCGGACCATGCCGACGACGTTGACGTCGTAGACGCGGTGCCATTCGTCGTCGGGGTTGTCCTCGACGGTGCCCTGGGCGCCGATGCCCGCGTTGTTGACCAGGACGTCCAGTCCGCCGAGGTCGGCGACCGCGGACGCCACGGCCCGGCGCACGGACGCGTCGTCGGTGACGTCCGCGCGGTAGGCGAGCAGCGGCTTGTCGACCGGCGACGGGTCCAGGTCGAGGACGGCGACCTGGGCGCCGCGCTCGGCCAGGAGGTCGGCGGTGGCCCGGCCGATGCCGGAGGCGCCGCCCGTCACCAGGGCTTTGATGCCCTCGAAGTCGCTCATACGGCCTGACCCTTCTTCCGCTCGTCGAGGTCGGCGGCCCAGAACTCGCCGCCCGGGTAGGTGAATCGCGCCAGTGACTCGGGCCGCATGGCGGCCGAGAAGCCCGGCGCGGTGGGTGCCGTGTAGTGAGCCTGGCGGATCACCACCGGGTCGAGGAAGTGGTCGTGCAGATGGTCGACGTACTCGATGACGCGGTCCTCGGTGGTGCCGGACAGGGCCACGTAGTCGAACATCGACAGGTGCTGGACGAGTTCGCACAGGCCGACGCCGCCGGCGTGCGGGCAGACCGGCACGCCGAACTTGGCCGCGAGCAGCAGGATCGCGAGGTTCTCGGGGACGCCGCCGACGCGGGCCGCGTCGATCTGGACGACGTCGAGCGCACCGGCCTGGAGGAGCTGCTTGAAGACGATCCGGTTGTGCACGTGCTCGCCGGTGGCGACCTTCACGGGGGCGACGGCCCGGCGGACCGCCGCGTGGCCGAGGATGTCGTCGGGGCTGGTGGGCTCCTCGATCCAGTACGGGTCGAACTCGGCGAGGGCCTTCGTCCAGCGGATCGCCTCGTCGACGTCCCAGCGCTGGTTGGCGTCGACGGCCATGCGGATGTCCGGGCCGATGACGGAACGGGCGACGCGGCAGCGGCGGATGTCGTCCTCGAGGTCGGCGCCGACCTTGAGCTTGATCTGGCGGAAGCCGTCGGCGACGGCCCGGGCCGCGAGCCGGGTGAGTTTCTCGTCGTCGTAGCCGAGCCAGCCGGGTGAGGTGGTGTAGGCGGGGTAGCCGCGCTCCAGCAGCCGGGCCGTGCGCTCCTCGGCGCCCTGCCGGCCCCGGCGCAGCAGGGTCAGGGCCTCCTCGGGGGTGAGGGCGTCGGTGAGGTAGCGGAAGTCGATCTGGCGCACCAGCCATGCCGGCTCGGCCTCGGCGAGCAGCCGCCACAGCGGCAGGCCCGCGCGCTTGGCGGCCAGGTCCCACACGGCGTTGACGACCGCGCCGATCGCCATGTGCATCACGCCCTTCTCGGGCCCGAGCCAGCGCAACTGGCTGTCGCCGATCAGGTCGCGGTTCAGGGTGGACGGGTCGGCGCACAGGTCGTCGGCCGAGCGGCCGATCAGGTGTCCGCGCAGCGCGTCGATCGCGGCGACCTGCACCTCGTTGCCCCGCCCGATGGTGAAGGCGAATCCGTGCCCCTCGTGCCCGTCGGCCGCGTCGGTGCGCAGGACGACGTAGGCCGCCGAGTAGTCGGGGTCCGGGTTCATCGCGTCGGAGCCGTCGAGCTCGCGCGAGGTGGGGAAGCGGATGTCGTGGGTGTCGACCGCGATGATGCGGGCGGGCGTCGGGGACACGGAGGGCCTTTCGGTTGCAGGAGGCGGGGGCGTCAGTCCTGGGCCCGGCCGGTGGTGACCCGGGCGATCATGAGGGCGACCAGGATGATCCCGCCGTAGATGGCCTGGATCCAGAACGACGGCACCTGCGCGAGGGTGAGCAGGTTCTGCACGACCCCCAGAAGGAGTACGCCGGTCAGGGCGCCGAACATGGTGCCCTTGCCGCCGTCGAGGGCGATGCCGCCGATCACCGCGGCCGCGAACACCGTGAAGATCATGTTCTGGCCCTGGTTGGCGCTGATCGCGCCGACGTATCCGGTCTGCATGATGCCGCCGACCGCGGCGAGGGCGCCCGCGATGACGAACACGCCGAGCATGACGCGTTCCACCCGGATGCCCGCCGCCCGGGCGGCGTCCGCGTTGCCGCCGATGGCGTAGAGGGCGCGCCCGACCCGGTGGTACTTCAGGACCAGCCCGGCGACCGCGAAGGCGATCGCGGCGAGCCACACCGACAGCGGGGCGGAGAGGAAGGTGGTGGTCGCCAGCGAGTAGAAGCTGTCGGGCATCCCGAACAGTGTCTTGCCCTTGGTCGCGCCGACCAGCAGGCCGCGCAACACGATCAGCATCGCCAGCGTCACGATGAACGCGTTGAGCTTGAACTTCACGACCAGGATGCCGTTGAAGGCGCCGACGGCCGCACCCACGACGAGGATCGCCAACAGGGCCAGTGCGACGGGGAGTTCGGTGCCCCAGCCGGACTGGGCCGCGGGCAGGACGAGCAGCGCGCCCACGGCGGGCGCGATACCGACGACCGATTCCAGGGACAGGTCGAACTTGCCGGTGATCAGGACGAGCGACTCGGCGAGCACCACCATCGCGAGGGCGGCGGAGGCGCCGAGGATCGAGACGATGTTGCGCTCGGTGAGGAACGAGTCGTTGACCACCGCTCCGAGCACCAGGAGCAGCAACAGGGCGGGTACCAGGGCGAGTTCGCGGGCCCGGCGGAGCATGACGGCCTTGGCGGCGCGCGGGTCGGTGGCTCGCGCGGGCGCGAGCGGCGGGGCCGCCTTGGTGTCAGCCATGGTCCACTCCTTCGATGGAGGCGATGAGCTCGTGGTCGCGCCAGCCCGCCGGGTGCTCGGCGACGACACGGCCGTGGAAGAGGACGAGGACCCGGTCGCAGCGCCTGAGGTCGTCGAGTTCGTCGGAGACGACGAGTACGGCGGTGCCGTCCTCGCGGGCGGTGTCGACACGGGCGAGCAGGGACTCCTTGGACTTCACGTCGACGCCCGCGGTCGGGTTGACGAGGACCAGGAGCCGCGGATCGGAGGCGAGGGCCCGGGCCATGACGACCTTCTGCGCGTTGCCGCCGGACAGGTCCGAGACGGGCTGCTCGGGTCCCGCCGCGTGGATGTCGAGGCGTTCGATCAGCGCGGTGGCGACACCGCGCCGGTGTTCGGTGCCGACGAAGCCGAAGCGGCCGAGCCGGTCCAGGACGCTGAGGGTGGCGTTGTCGCCGATGGACATGCCGAAGACCAGGCCCTGCTCGTGGCGGTCCCGGGGCACGAAGCCGACTCCGGCCTCCAGGGCCTTGCGGACATCGCCGAACGGCAGCGGCTGTCCGTCGAGGCGGACCGTCCCGCTCGTGGGGGTGTGCAGTCCCGTGAACGACTCGGCGAGCTCGATCTTGCCGCTGGCGCTCGATCCGGCGAGTCCGACGACCTCGCCGCGCCGGACGGTGAGGCCGACGTTCTCGTACGCGGCCGAGGTGAGGTCCCGGACGTCGAGCAGGACGGGACCGCCGGCCACGATGGTCCGTTGCCGCTCGGCCTGTTCGGCGATCGTCTCCCCCGCCATGGCCTCCACCAGGGCCTGGCGGGGAAGGTCGGCGACCGGCGCCGTGGTGATCCAGCGGGCGTCGCGCAGGACCGTGACGGTCTGGCAGACCTCGTACACCTCCTGGAGATGGTGCGAGATGAACAGGAAGGTGACGCCCGAGTCCTGCAGGGCGCGCATGCGGGTGAACAGCCGCTCGATCTCCCGGTTGTCGAGCTGTGCGGTGGGTTCGTCGAGGATGATGAAGCGGGCGCCGAAGCTCAGCGCCCGGGCGATCTCCACCATCTGCCGGTCCTCGACCTTGAGGTCGGCGGTGCGGGCCTCGGGGTCGACCCGCACGTCCCAGGTGTCGAGGAGCCGGGCCGCCTCGGACTTCAGGCGGCGCCAGCTGATGAACCCGCGCCGGAGCGGCTGCCGGTTGATGAACAGGTTCTCGGCGACGGTCAGTTCGGGGACGACCG
This sequence comes from Streptomyces sp. NPDC056948, assembly GCF_042674225.1. Lineage (NCBI taxonomy): Bacteria > Bacillati > Actinomycetota > Actinomycetes > Kitasatosporales > Streptomycetaceae > Streptomyces > Streptomyces sp. NPDC056948. The sequence goes on along the minus strand of NZ_JBHUQX010000013.1, from coordinate 25,656 downwards.
TCGGGTGCTGGTAGACGCAGGCGACCTTGCGGCGCCAGGCGTCCCGGTCGGTGAGCGGGGGCGCGGGGTCGCCGTCGAAGCGGACGGTGCCCTCGTCCGGGGCCTCGAGGCCGGTGAGGATCCTGACCAGCGTCGACTTGCCGGCGCCGTTGCGGCCGACGAGGGCGTGGGACTCACCCGGCAGGACGGAGAGCCGGCCGTCGGCGAGGGCGGTGGTGGGGCCGTACCGTTTGACGATGCCCCGCGCTTCAACCAGTGGGCTGCTCATTCGACCGTGTTGCCCCAGAGCTTGGGGTCGTCGACGTTGTCCTTCGTGACCAGCGGCGCGGGCAACTGGTCCTCCAGGATTCCGCTGGGCAGCTTCACGATCGTCGAGTCGTGGTCCGTCGGGCCCGGCTTGAACTTCTTCCCCTGCATCGCCGCCTTGATGTAGTACATGCCGTACTTGGCGTAGGCGTCGGCGGGCTGGGAGACGGTCGCGTCGATCTCGCCCTTGCGGATCGCGTCGAACTCCTGCGGGATGCCGTCGTTCGAGACGATGGCGATATGGCCCGACTGCCCGGCCTTCTTCAGCATGCCCTTGGACTTGAGGGTCTGGAGGGTGGGCGCGAGGTAGACGCCGCCCGCCTGCATGTAGATGCCCTTGATGTCGGGGTTGGCGTTGAGGAGGGTGTCGAGCTTAGAGGCCGCCGCGTCGGACTCCCACTTGGCGGGGATCTCCAGGACCTTGAGCTTCGGGAAGTTCTTCTTCACGCAGGCGCGGAACGCCTCGGAGCGGTCGCGGCCGTTGACCGAGGCGAGGTCGCCCATGATCTGCACGACCTTGCCGGAGGTGATGTGCTCGCCGAGGTACTGGCAGGCCTTCTCGCCGTACGCCACGTTGTTCGCGCGGACCACCATCGCGACCTTGCCCTTGTCGGGCGCCACGTCCACGGCGACGACCGGCACGCCCTTGCGCTCGGCCTGGTCGAGGCCCGCCTCGATGGCGGCGCTGTCCAGCGGGGCGACGACCAGACCCTCGACGCCCTGGTTGAGCTGGTTGTTGATGTCGGTGATCTGCTGCGAGGGGTCGCTGTTGGAGTTGACGGTCTTCATCGCGTCCACGCCCTCGGACTTCGCCATCCTGGGCACGTAGTCGTTGTACGACTGCCAGAACGGCGAGGTCAGCAGGGGCAGGACGACCCCGACCTTGCCGCTGCCGTCGCCGCCGCCGGCACCGGAGGCGCCGGTGTCCTTGGTACTGCCGCACGCGGCGAGCACCAGGGAGGCACCGGCGGCCAGCGCCACCGCGCCGACGATCCGGGACCTTTTCCGCTTCCGCACTGTGCTTCCGGGCATCTGAGGGGGCTCCCATCGACCGGGGTTCGAGCAGATGCCCGCATACTTATCAGACCACTCCCCCGCCGGAACACCCTGCTACGGCATATTTTCCCGCTCCGGGCTCATAGTGGTCCGACCACCTCGCTGGTTAGACTGCGCCGGAGCCTGTGATCGGAGGAACGGCGTGGACGACGAGACCGCCCCGCAGAAGGGCACCGTGACGCAGCGCGCCATCGAGCGGATCAAGGCGATGATCGGCGAGGGCCGGCTGGAGCCGGGCCAGCGACTGCCGACCGAGCGTGACCTGGCCGCCCAGCTCGGCATGTCCCGCAGCTCGATGCGGGAGGCGATCCGCGCGCTCACGGTGCTGGGCGTGCTGGAGGCCCGGCACGGGTCGGGCATCTACGTCACACAGCTCGAGGCCGGGGACCTGCTGGAGACGTTCGGTGTCGTGGCGGACCTGTCGCGCGGTCCGCGTCTGGTCGAGCTGCTGGAGATCCGGCGGATCCTGGAGTCGACGGCGACCGCACTGGCCGCGGCCCGGATCACCGACGAGGGGCTGGCCGAGGTCGAGAAGCACCTGGCGGCGATGAACGCCACGGACGATCCGGAGGAGATCCTCGCCCACGACCTGGCCTTCCACCGGGAGATCGCGGCGGCGGCGGGCAACGAGACCATGGCCGCGATCCTGGAGGGCCTGTCCTCGCGGACGTTCCGCGCCCGTGTCTGGCGCGGCTACCAGGAGGAGGGCGCGTTCGAACGCACCCGCCGCGAACACGCCGCGATCCACCGCGCCCTGGCCGCCCACGACCCGGAGGCGGCCCGCGCGGCGGCGGCCGCGCACGTGGGCGAGGTGGAGGAGTGGCTGCGAGCACAGCTCGGGCCCTAGGCCGTGTCCGGCCCAGGGCCCGGTGCGCCGCCCCCTACTTGAACTGTCCGGGCTGGTAGTCCCCGGCGGGCTGCTGGAGGATGACGTTCAGCCGGTTCGCCGTGTTCATGAAGGCGATCAGGGTCACCAGCGCCATCAACTGGTCCTCGTCGTAGTGCTTGACGGCCCGCTCCCAGACCTCGTCCGGGACCCCGCCGGCCCCGTCCGCGATACGCGTCGCCTGCTCGGCCAGCTCCAGCGCGGCACGCTCGGCGTCGGTGTAGACCGTGGCCTCCCGCCACCCCGCGACCAGATGAAGCCGTACGGAGGTCTCGCCCGCGGCCGCGGCCTCCTTGGTGTGCATGTCGATGCAGACCGCGCACCCGTTGATCTGGCTGACGCGCAGCGAGACCAGCTCCCGTGTCGCGGCCGGCAGCGGTGATGCCACGATCGTCTGCCCCAAGGAGTGGAACTGCTTGACGGCCTTGCTCGCGCTCGGGATGGCGAAGACGTCCAGACGTGCACTCATGGCGAGCTCCTCTGTCGTTGTCGATGCGTACACCCCTATGAGTCAGCGGCCCACCACGATGTGACATCGACAGTTGTGACCTGCGTCACCGGCTATCCGCGCCGCAGCCGCAGCCGCAGCGTCATCAGCTCGAACGGGCGCAGCCGCACCGCGATCCGCCCGTTGCGGACCTCCGGTGCCGCCGCATCGGCCAGCGGCCGTTCCAGCAGGTCCGTGACCGAGACGCCCGCGACCTCGAACCCGGCCGTGAGCGTGGCGCGCGTCCGGCCGCCGAAGGCCTCGTGGAACCGGACGACGACATCCCCGCTGCCGTCGTCGGCGAGCTTCACCGCCGTGACGACCACCGCGTCCTGGTCGGCCGTCACCAGCGGCGCCACCTCTCCGGCACCGGTGAGCCGCCGCTCCGGCACGTTGATCCGCCAGCCCTCGCGCACGGCGTCGGCGATGCCCGCGCCCGGCACGAGCGCGTGCCGGAAGCGGTGGACACCCTGGTCGGTCTCGGGGTCGGGGAAACGCGGGGCGCGCAGCAGGGAGACGCGCACGGTGGTGGTCGTGCCGTGGTCGCCGTCGGTGCGGACCGTACGGGTCACGTCGTGGCCGTACGTCGAGTCGTTGACGAGCGCGACGCCCCAGCCGGGCTCCTCCAGGTGGACGAAGCGGTGGTTGCACGCCTCGAACTTGGCGGCCTCCCAGGAGGTGTTGGTGTGGGTGGGCCGGTGGAAGTGCCCGAACTGGGTCTCGGACGCGTACCGTTCGGCGTGCACGTCGAGCGGGAAGGCGAGCTTGAGGAACTTCTCCGTCTCGTGCCAGTCGACCTCCGTGTCCACGGTCAGCCGCCGCTCCCCCGGCGCGAGTGTCAGCAGCTGGGTGACGCGGGAGGCGCCGAAGGTCCGTACGATCCGCACGCCGTCCCCGTCCGGGACGACCTCGTCCGCGTCGGTGAGGTCGGTGACCGTGTTGCGGTAGAACTCGTCGACGTCCCAGGCGTCCCACATGTTCGGGAAGTCGGGGTGGAGCTGGAGGAGGTTCGCGGCCCGGCCCGGGGCGACGGTCTCGCGGTCGGCTTCGATGTCGTACACGGACACAACGAGCCCCTGGGCGTCGATCTCGACCCGGAGCAGGCCGTTCCCCAGGACGAACCCGCCCTCGGCCCGTGAGGACCGCTCCGCAGGGCTCGGCAGACGCGCGGCACCGGCACCACCGGCCTGGATCCCGGCGCGGCTGTGGGGTGCCGAGTTGAACACGAGGTCCCGCGTCCCTTCCCCCGCGAGTGACCGCTGCGCCGCGTCGATGATCCCGGTCAGCTCCTCGGCGACCCTCTCGTACGTCCGCCGGGCCTCTCGGTGCACCCAGGCGATGGACGAGCCGGGCAGGATGTCGTGGAACTGGTGCAGCAGCACCGTCTTCCAGATGCGGTCCAGGTCCTCGTAGGGGTAGGGGAAGCCGGTGCGTACGGCCGCCGTGGCCGCCCAGAGTTCGGTCTCCCGGAGCAGGTGCTCGCTGCGGCGGTTGCCCTGCTTGGTCTTGGCCTGGCTGGTGAGGGTGGCACGGTGGAGTTCGAGGTAGAGCTCGCCGACCCAGACGGGCGGTTCGGGATACTCGGCCGCGGCCTTCGCGAAGAACTCCGCCGGGGTCTCCCAGGTCACCGTCGCCGCGCCTTCGAGGTCGCGCAGGCGCGCCGCCTTGGCGACCATCTCGCGGGTCGTGCCGCCGCCTCCGTCGCCCCAGCCGGTGGGGGCGAGGGAGTGGCGGGCGACGCCCTTGTCCTTGAAGTTGCGGGCGGCGTGGGCGATCTCGCCGCCCTTCATGGAGCAGTTGTAGGTGTCGACGGGCGGGAAGTGCGTGAAGATCCGCGTGCCGTCGATGCCCTCCCACCGGAAGGTGTGGTGCGGGAACTTGTTCGTCTGTGACCAGGAGATCTTCTGCGTCAGCAGGTACTTGGAGCCCGCCGCCTTGATGATCTGCGGCAGTCCGGCGGCGAAGCCGAAGGTGTCGGGCAGCCAGGCCTCGTCGTTCTCGATGCCGAACTCGTCGAGGAAGAACCGCTTGCCGTGCACGAACTGCCGGGCCATCGCCTCCGAGCCCGGCATGTTGGTGTCCGACTCCACCCACATGCCGCCGGCCGGCACGAACCGCCCGTCGGCCACGGCCTTCTTCACCCGGGCCCACACCTCGGGCCGGTGCTCCTTCACCCACGCCCACTGCTGCGCCTGCGACATGGCGAAGACGAACTCCGGCTCGTCGTCGAGCAGCGCGGTCATGTTGGAGGTCGTCCGGGCCACCTTGCGCACGGTCTCGCGCAGCGGCCACAGCCACGCCGAGTCGATGTGGGCGTGTCCCACGGCGCTGATGCGGTGGGCGGAGGGAGCGGCGGGCGTGGCGAGCACGCCGGCGAGGCGGGAACGGGCCCGGTCCGCCGTGCCGCCGATGTCCTGGAGGTCGAGGGCGTCGAGTGCCGTGTCGACCGCCCGGAGGATCTCCCAGCGGCGGGCCGACTCCACCGGCAGCTCGGCCATCAGCTCGCCGAGCACCTCCAGGTCGATCACGAGCTGCCACACGGTCTCGTCGAGGACGGCGAGGTCCATGCGGGTGAGGGTGTACTGCGGCTCGGTTCCGGCGGTCTCCTTGTCGCCGAGCCGCGTGGGCAGGAAGGGGTGGTAGTCGAGGATGACGGGGTTGGAGGCGGCCTCGATGTGCAGGCGCACCTGCTCGCCGCCCTCGACGGGTGCGCCGATGCGCACCCACTGGTTGCGCGGGTTGAGGCCCTTCACCGGGGTGCCGTCGGGCCGGTAGACCAGGCCCTCGCACTGGAAGCCGGGCATGTTCTCGTCGAAGCCCAGGTCGAGGATCGCCTCGACGGTCTTCCCGGCCCACGTCTCGGGGACGGTGCCGCTGACACGGAACCAGCTCGTGCCCCAGGGAGCACCCCACCGGGCGCCCGCCTCGATGGGCTCGGGCTCGGCCGCGAGTCCCTCGGCGACCGGCACCGGTTCGCCGGGCGCGTGCCACACCGCCACTTCCAGCGGCACGGACTCGGGATACACGGCGGGGCGGACGCGCTCGTCGAGGACGCGCTTGAGGCGGGCTTCGACCAGGCTGCGGTCGTCATGCATGCGGGGTGCTCCCTTGGGGGTCGTTACCAGGGGTGGGTCAGGGAAACGGGGGCCGACGAGGTGTAGAGCTCCCCCACGGCACGCAGTTCGAACCGTGCCGCCCGCTCGCCCTGTTCGGGCTTCAGTCCGGCGACGAAGAACGCGCGCTGGCAGGTGCCGCCGAGGAAGCGGCGGGTGCCGTCGGTGAGGACGCGGTGGAGGGTGTGGTGCCGCACGGTGCCGCCGGCCGGGTTCCACACGAGGCGCAGGTCGCCGCCGGACGCGGCGCTCACCCGAAGGCCCGTGGGAGCGGCCGGGGTGCCCTGGGACGCGGTGCGGACGGCGAGTCCACCGATCCGCCATCGCACCGGGCCGCCACCGTCCGCCGGTGTGAGCCGGACGCCGATCGCGTGGGCGGTTCCGGTCAGGCCGGTGAGCCGTACGGTCGAGGTCTGCCAGGTGCCGGCCGGGTTCACGGGGAAGTAGGTGTACGGCGGTGTCGCCCCGGGCGTGTCCGGATCGGCGGTGGCGACGGCCAGCTCGACGTTCACGCGCCCGGAGTCGGTCCGGTAGGTCAGCTCGACGACCGTGTCGGCGGTGAGCGGCAGCCGCGTGGCGTACAGATCCAGGACGGCGGGTTCGTCGAGTTCGCCGTCGACCAGCACGCTGCTTCCGCCCCGCCAGGCGTCCTCGAAGTCGAAGGTCACGGCCGGGCGGCGGCCTTCGGTGTGTACGGCCCAGCGTCTGGACGGCAGCCGGTCCTGCAGTCCGAGGTGGTTCCAGGGCGTGTCCGAGGTGACCTCGCCGTCCTCGTACCACCGCAGCCCGTGCCCGGTGTTGAACACGCTCGCGAACGGAACCGACGTGACCGTGGAGCGGTCGGCCACGGAGACGGCGGGCGCCCGCCAACTGTCCGTGCCGTCGGGCCGGGACGGGTCGAGGGAGCGTCCGGTCCAGAACCGGTCGTCGGCGGCGTGGAAGGCGGCCGGACCCCGCTGGTCGGAGGGCAGGTGGTTGCGTGTCCACTCGGGCCGGTAGAGGCCGACCGACGCGATGTGCGCCTTGTCCGTGGGCACGATCGCGTCCCACCGCACGGAGGAGTTCCAGCCGTTCGCCTCCACGTCGACGCCCGCCCACAACTCGTGGCGGCTGCGGCCCAGTTGCTCGGCCCGCCGCCCGGAGGAGACCAGGGTGCTCGCCGACCAGCGGAAGTCGACGAACATGTCGTCCGCGGTCCGGAAGAACGGCTCGTTCCGCGCGTTGAGCGCCCCCTGCCAGCTCACCGTGCCGTTCACGGTCATCGCGTCGTACCAGGTCACCCGCTGCCCCTTGGCCGCCGCGAGCGACTTCAGCTCCGTGAGGAAGCTCAGCATCGCCGCGCCGAGGGCGGCGTCCCCTCCCCCGGTCTCGGCGTTGACGAACCACCCGTCGAACCCGTACGCCTCGGCGACGGCGACCAGCCGCGCGGCGAGCGGATGGCGCCCGGCGGAGTCCTTCTGCACCAGGTCGCGGGTCCAGCTCAGTTGTCCGCCGTAGGCGACGGGCGGCAGGAAGACGTTGCCGAGGACGGGCACGCCGTGCCGGTGGGCGGCGTCGACGATCGGCGCGTTCGGGGCGAGGATCAGCCCCTCGCCCGATGAGCCGCCCCAGAACACCAGCTCGTCGATGTAGGCCCAGTGGGTGAGGGCGTAGTAGTCGGCGGTGGCCGAGCCCTGGGACGGGTTGCTCGCCGTCGGCCCGAAGGAGACCAGGGACTGGATGCGGGCCTGGCCGGCGCGGGCGGTCGGGTTGGCGGGGGCCGGGGTGAAGCGGGCGGCCAAGGGCACGGACGCGGCGTTGCAGGCGAGGCCCGGGTCGTCCTCGGCACGCCAGGACTTCAGGCTGCGCCAGGTGATACCGGGGCCCGGAGTGCCGGAGGGGAGGGAGTCCGGGTACCAGTAGGACGCGTACGGCTGGGTCGCGGCGGCTTTCGGGGCTGCCGTGGCCGGCACCGAGGGGAACAGGGCGGCCGCGGCGCCGGCGAGCAGGACGGTGCGTCTGGTGGGTGTCACGAGCGGGTGCCTCCTGGTGGGTGGGGAAGTACCTGGTCGGGAGTGACGACCTCGGTGATGCCGCGCGCGGACAGGTGTTCCTGGTCGGCGGCCAGCACATCGAGGACGGTGGTGGGGCGGGCTCCGTCGGCGACCAGCCGGAAGAAGGCGTCGAAGACGGGACCGCCGGGGGCGCAGAGCGAGCGGACGGCTGGGTCGGCGGGGACGGCCAGCGCCGTCGTACGGGCCGGGGGCGCCTGCGACGGTTCGCGCGCCGCCCGTTCCAGCACCCGGGCCATGTCCTTGGGCTTGCGGTCGTTGGTCAGCAGGCCGAGGCCGTACTCCAGTTCCGGGAAGTCGGCGAGGTCGCGGGACACGTCGTGGGAGCACCACCAGGTGATGCCCCACAGGCCGGGGCAGTCCAGGGCGCCCGCCACGGTGGCCTCGGTGAAGGCGGCGGCGTGCTCGGCCGGGACCAGGGGCGCGGGTGCGCCGACCTCCTGGAGCCAGACCGGCCGGTGCGGGTCGTCGGCCCAGGCCTTGCTCAGCTCGACGAGGTACGCGGCGTGGTGCTCGGCGGGGACGGAGGTACGGCCGTGGCGCTGGGCGGTGCCGTTGAAGACCCAGGAGTGCACGGCCGTGACGGCGCCGTGCCGGGCGGCCTGGCCCGGGGTGAAGGGCTGGTCGTCCTGGTACCAGGTGGCGTCGTACTCGGCGTGCAGGTGCAGCCGGCCCGGGGCGCCCTCCTCGCAGGCGGCGAGCATGCGCGTGAGCCAGGTGTCGATCTCGTCGGACGTGGCCCGGTCGGGGTCCGGATGGGGCCCGGACGAGAACTGGTTGACCTCGTTGCCGAGGGTCATGCCGATGAAGTTGGGCCGGTCGGCGAGGGCCGCGGCGAGCGTGCGCAGGAGGTTCTCCTGGCCGCCGAGGACGTCCGGGTCGGTGAAGAGGTTGCGCCGGTGCCAGGTCCGGGTCCAGGCGGGCAGGAAGTCGAAGCTGCTCAGGTGACCCTGGAGGCCGTCCACGTTGACGTCGAGGCCGCGTTCCGCGGCGGCGTCGGCCAGCGCGACGAGCTGTTCGACGGCCCGGGGCCGGATCAGCGTGCGGTTGGGCTGGAAGTACGGCCACAGCGGGAAGACCCGGATGTGGTCGAGTCCCAGCGCGGCGATCGAGTCCAGATCGGCGCGGACGGAGTCGAGGTCGAAGTCCAGCCAGTGGTGGAACCACCCCTCGCTGGGGGTGTAGTTGACGCCGAAGCGCACGGCAGAAGGCATGGGGATCCTTGCGTTCGGTGGGAGGTTCAGCCCTTCACCGCGCCCTCGCCCACACCGCGGAAGAAGTACCGCTGGAGACAGGCGAAGAGGGCGATCAGCGGCGCGACGGCGATGATCGTGCCCGCGGCGACGAGCCGCTCGTCGTTGGCGAAGGTGCCGTGCAGATAGTTGAGGCCGATGGTCAGCGTGAACCTGGACGGGTCGCTCAGCACGATGAGCGGCCACAGGAAGTCGTCCCAGGCACCCATGAAGGCGAAGATCGCGACGACCGCGAGGGTGCCCTTCACCGACGGCAGGGCGATGCGCAGGAACCGCTGCCAGACATTGGCGCCGTCGACGAAGGCCGCTTCCTCGATCTCGTAGGGCAGGTTGAGGAAGGCGTTGCGCATCAGCAGGACGTTCATCGCGCCGATGCAGCCCGGCAGGACCACGCCGATCAGGGTGTTGTTGAGGCCCAGCTCCCGCATGGTGGTGAACTGGGCGATGATGATGCCCTCGACGGGCACGAGCATCGCCAGGATGAAGGCCAGGGTGGCGACACGCCGGCCCCGGTAGCGCAGCCGGGCCAGGGCGTAGCCGGCGAGGGCCGAGCCGACGCAGTTGGTGACGACGTTGGCGGTGGCGACCTTCAGGGAGTTGAGGGCGTAGTCCCAGACGGGGATGGTGTCGGCGACCCGCTCGTAGTTGTGCAGGGTCGGCTCGCCCGGCAGGAACGTCGGCGGGGAGCTGTAGATGTCCTCGGTGGGTCCCTTGAGGGAGGTGGAGAGCTGCCACAGGAACGGGCCGATGGTCAGGGCCAGCACGGCGAGCAGCAGGACGTAGCGCAGGGCGAGTTCCCACACCCGGACGCGGCGGCCGTGCTCGTCGGTGACCCGGGGTTCGCGGACGGCGGCGGGCGCCTTCTCGACGGGAGGCGTCTTCTCGAGGACGCTCACGACTCCTCCTTCCGGTCGGCGCGCAGCACCAGCAGCATCAGGACGACGGTGACGACGAAGACGACGACGGAGATCGCGGAGGCGTAGCCGACGCGGCCGGTCAGTCCGGTGCCGGTGCGCTGGACGAGCATGACGAGGGTGGTGTCCTCGCCCGCCGGTCCGCCGCTCGGGCCCGCCAGCAGGTACACCTCGGAGAACACCTTGAACGCGGCGACCGAGGAGAGGGCCCCGACGAGCACCATGGTGGAGCGGACGGCGGGCACGGTGACGGTCATGAAACGGCGCACCGCGCCCGCGCCGTCGACGGCCGCGGCCTCGTGCAGCTCCCGCGGCACGTTCCCGAGCGCGGCCAGATAAATGATCATGTAGTAGCCGAGGCCCTTCCACACCGTGACGGCCATGGCGCTCAGCAGGAGCAGCCACTGGTCGCTGAGGAAGCCGACCCGGCCCGCGCCGACCGCCTCCAGCAGCGAGTTGACCAGTCCGCGATCGTCGAGCAGCCACACCCAGATCAGCCCGACCACGACGATCGAGGCGACGACCGGGGTGTAGAAGGCGGACCGGAAGAAGGTGATGCCGGGGATGTTCTTCTGCACGAGCAGGGCGAGCAGCAGCGGCAGGACGACGAGCGGGGGCACGACCCCGAGGACATAGAGCGTGCTGTTGCGCAGGCCGGTCCAGAACATGTCGTCCTGGAGCAGTTCCCGGAAGTTGGCGAGCCCCACGAACTGCCCGGGGATCAGCGTGCGGCGGTCGGTGAAGGCGTTGACCAGTGTGGAGAGAAACGGGTACAGGACGAAGGCGCCGGTGACGAGCAGGCCAGGGGCGGCGAACAGCCAGGGACTGGTGGGCAGTTGGCGCCGCACCCGGGAGATGCCGGAGAGAGCCATCGGGTGTCAGCCCTGCTGCTGCAGGAGCCGGTCGCACTCCTTGACAGCGTTGTCGAGAGCTTCGCGGGGGCTCTGCTTGCCCTGCAGCGCCTTGGCGACCTCGTTGCGCAGCGCGATCTTCATCTGCTCGCTGAACAGCACCGGCGTGTAGTTGACCGCCGCCTTCAGGGACTTGGCGGCGGCCACCCGCACGCGTGTCTCGTCGGTCCCGTCCTCCTGGGTGAAGTACGGGTCGTCCAGCGAGCCGGCGGTGCTCGGGAAGATGGCGACCTTCTTGGCGAACGACATCTGGTGCGCCGCGTCGGTGACGAAGTGCGCGAAGGCGACGGCCGCGGGCTTCCGCTTCGACTGGGAGTTGACCATCACGCCCATCACGTACATGTTGACGTGCCCGGTGCTGGTGATCTGGTCGGTGATGCCGATGTTCTTGTACAGGCTCGGCGCCTGCTTCTTGAAGTTGCCGAGGTCCAGGGCGCTGCCGGGGTTCATGGCGACGGCGCCGGTGAGGAACTTCTTGCCGGAGGACTCCGGGGTGGCGGTCAGCGCCTGCGGGTCGAGGGCCTTCGCGTCGTACAACTCCTTGTACTTGGTGAGGAGTTGGACACCCTTGTCGTCGTTGAAGGAGAAGGCGGTGCCCTCCTTGTTCATCAGCGCCACGCCGTAGCGGCCGAAGTCCTCGATGGTGGGCACGTTGGCGAGGGTGGCGACCTTGCCGCCGCTCTTCTCCGCCATCTTCAGGCCGGCGGAGAACAGTTCGTCGTACGTCTTCGGCGGCTGGTCCGGGTCGAGTCCGGCCTCCTTGAACAGGGTCTTGTTGTAGAAGAGCGGTCCGGTGTTGAGGTACCAGGGGAAGGCGTACGTGCCGGTCATGCCCGGTATCCGATGGCCCGCCCAGGCGCCCGGCAGATACTCCTTCTCGTACTGCGGGGCGGCCTTGTCCAAGTCGAGGGCGAGTCCGGCCTCGGCGAGCGGGGCGACGAGGTCCGGGGAGACGTTGACGACGTCGGGCAGTGTGCCGCCTGCCGCGTCGGCGCTGATCTTGTCGGCGTAGCCCTCGGCGGGCTGGTCGACCCACTTCACCTCGGTGCCGGGGTGCTTCTTCTCGAACTCGGCGATCAGGCCCTCGAAGTACGGCTTGAAGTTGGCGCGCAGATTCCACGTCTGGAACGTGATGTCGCCCTCGACCTTGCCCGAGGCGTCGCTCGAACCGCCTCCGCCACCTCCGGAACCGCAGGCGCTCAGGGGCAGCAGGACAGCGACGGCAGCGGCGGCGAAGGCTCTGCGGGAGATGCGCACGGTGACCGGCTCCTTCGAAGGCAGGGCGGGAGAGGGCGGCGGAAATGGCGCCGGGCCAGACCTTGCATCGTTCTCTTCGGGGAAGTCAATGGATTCTGCTCAGCTAAAGTCTTTAGTTGGACATAAGCGCAGTTCAACGGGGAGTCGGACGACTCCTTGTGTTCGATCACTAATGCGCTTTAGGGTAAGGAAGCTCAAGCGCATTAGTGCACAGGGCGAGTCGAATGGAGAAGCAAGCGTGACGGAAAAGCGCTCACCGGCGCGCCGGCCGACGATGAAGGACATCGCCCGGCGGGCCGGGGTCTCCGAGAGCGCGGTCTCCTTCGCGCTCAACGGCAGGCCCGGGGTCTCCGAGGTGACCCGGGACCGGGTGCGCCGGGTCGCCGAGCAACTGGGCTGGCGGCCCAGTACGGCGGCGCGCGCTCTGTCCGGGGAGGGCGCGGCGACGGTCGGCTTCGTGCTGGCCCGTCCGGCGGGCACGCTGGGCGTGGACTCGTTCTTCCTGCAACTGGTCTCCGGCATCCAGGAGGTGCTGGCCGAGCGTCATCTCGGTCTGCTGTTCCAGATCGCCGAGGACATCGACGACGAGTGCGCGGTGTACCGGCGGTGGTGGGCCGAGCACCGGGTGGACGGCGTGCTGGTCGTCGACCCGCGCACCGACGACCCCCGGCCCGGCCTCCTCGACGAACTCGGGCTGCCCGCCGTGGTGATCGGCGGTGCCCCGGACGAACGGCACCCGGGACTTTCGACGGTGTGGGCGGACGACGCGGGCGCGATGGCCGCGGTGGTGGACGGGCTGTACGCGCTCGGCCATCGCCGGATCGCGCACATCGCCGGACTGCCCGGGCTGGCCCACACCGAGCGCCGCATCCGCACCCTGCGCGCCGAGGCCGAGCGCCGGGGCCTGTCGGAGGTGCAGTCGGTGCCGACCGACTACTCGGACGAGGCGGGCGCGGCCGTCACCCGCCGAGTCCTGGACGGCCCCGCCGCCCCGACCGCCCTGATCTACGACAACGACGTGATGGCCGTCGCCGGAGTCGCCGCCGCGACCGAGCTCGGCTACGCGGTGCCGGCCGACGTGTCGGTGGTGGCCTGGGAGGACTCCGCCCTGTGCCGCCTGGTCAAACCATGGCTGTCCGCGCTGTCCCGCGACAGCGTCGAGTTCGGCCGCACAGCCGCCCGGGAACTGACCGCCCTGCTCGACGGCGGCCCGGCCCAAGCGGTACGGGTGCCGGTACCGCGGCTGATCGAGCGGGACAGTACGGGGGTGGCGCGGGGGGTGTGAACACCGGGCTGCGGCAGGCCACGTGCAGGGCGAGAACTCCCCGGGACCGATGCCGGCACGCACCCCGTGCGGGGCTCCTGGCCCGGCGCGGAGCGGCCCGGCCGGACGGCACACGCACCACGGGGCCTCGGGATGTGGCGCCCGGCCAGGTCCCACCGAGCCCTGTGCCGGCACTCGCCCTGCGCGGGGACCCCGGTGCGGCGCGGAGCGGCCCGGCGCGGAGCGGCCCGGCCGGACGGCACACGCACCACGGGCCCCGGGCTGTGGCGCCCGGCCAGGTCCCACCGAGCCCTGTGCCGGCACTCGCCCTGCGCGGGGACCCCGGTGCGGCGCGGAGCGGCCCGGGCAGACCACGCACCGCGGGCCCGTCGTACCATCGGTACGCACCCCGGCCCCCTCGCTCCGCCCGCGGAACGCCTCCGGCGCGGGCCTGCCGCTCCCGGACCGGGAGGGCCACAATGGGCGGTATGCGGGTGCGGCGCACCGCCTGGGCCGCCGCCGGGCTGTTGCTGACCGTCGCGGTCGGCTGCACCGGCGGTGGGGACGAAGGCGCGCCCGAGGCCTCTCCGGCCTCGGCCCCCGCCACGAGCGAGCGACCTCGCGGCACGCCCTCCCCCACCGCCTCCCCGGCCGACCCCGTCTCCCTCCCGGCCCTGATGCGGCGCGAGCACACCGGCTCCGGGCTGCGTCTCGGGGCCGTGCTCGACCGGACCTCCGCCTACACCCGGTACGCCGTCACGTACGAGGCGAACGGCCTGACGATCTCGGGGATCATGAACATCCCGGAGGGCGAGGGCCCCTTCCCGGCGCTGGTGCTGGCGCACGGGTACATCGACCCGGACGTCTACTTCAGCGGCCAGGGCATGCCGCGCGAACAGGACCGCCTGGCCCGCAGCGGCTATGTCGTCCTGCACACCGACTACCGCAACCACGCCCGCTCCGACAAGGACCCCGACAACGACGTGAACCTGCGGCTCGGCTACACCGAGGACGTCATCGGCGCCGCCCTGGCCCTGCGCGACTCGGGGCGCCCGGAGATCGACGGCGACCGCCTCGGCCTGTTCGGCCGGTCGATGGGCGGCGGGGTCGTGTACAACACGCTGGTCGTGGCGCCCGGTCTGTTCGACGCGGCCGTGGCGTACGCGCCGGTGAGCGCCCGTCCGCAGGAGAACATCGACCACTTCCAGCGGCCCGACGGCGACCCCCTCGTCGGCGAGATCGAGGAGAAGCACGGCACCCCCGAGGAGGACCCGGACTTCTGGCGCGGCGTCTCGCCCCTCACCTACGCCGACCGCGTGAGCGAACCCCTGCTGATCCAGCACGGCACCGCGGACGACACCTGCCCCCTCGCCTGGTCACGGGAGGTCTCCGCCACGTTCGAGGAGGCGGGCAAGGACGTCGAACTCCGTACCGTCGCCGGCGAGGGGCACACGTTCGGGCCGCGGTGGGCAGCCGAGATGGACGTCACCGAGGCCTTCTTCGCACGCCACCTGCGCTGAGCCCGCTCAGACCCGGGACCGGTACAGCCCGAACTCCCCGATCCGTACGGCCCCTCGCGCCCCGGTCACCCGCACCCGCCACCGCCGGGCCCGCACGGCGCCGGGCAGCAGCAGGATCCGGCTCGCTCCGACGACCCCCGCCCGGGCCACCTCCCGCCAGCCGCCGTCGCGATACGCCTCCACCACGAAACCCTCCACCTGCTGGCCGTACCGGATGTCCTCCGCCAGCCGGACCCGGTCCACCTCCCGCTCCCGGCCGAGGTCGACGGTGACCCGGCCCGGCGAGGTGCTGGTCCGGGCACCGTGCGCCAGGTCCTCGGGCAGTTCGCGGTCGATCCGCTCGCGGAACTCCCGCAGCCGCGTGACATCGGCGGCGGGCAGCAACCCGTCGGTGTCCGGCGGGATGTTGAGGAGCAGCACGGAGTTCCGGCCGACGGACCGGAAGTAGATGTCCGTCAACTGCTCGACGCTCTTGGGCTGCTGATCGGCGTGGTAGAACCAGCCGTCCCGGATCGAGACGTCGCACTCGGCGGGCCACCACTGGAGGTAGTCGGCGACCGGCCGGGCCGCGACCAGAGCGTCCCGGCTGCCCATGTCGGGGGCGTCGTAGGAGAGGGCGTAGTCGGTCCGCCCGTAGTCCTTCTCCTGTACGGGGACGACGCTCCACTCGTCCTCCCGGGCCAGCCCGCCCTCGTTGCCGACCCAGCGGACGTCCGGCCCGGTCACGGCGACGACGGCGTCCGGGGCGAGGGACCGCACGAGGGCGTACCAGCTGTCCCAGTCGTACTTCTCGACCTTGTCCGGCGGGATGTGCCCCTGGGCTCCGTCGAACCACACCTCGTCGACCGGGCCGTACTCGGTGAGCACCTCGTAGAGCTGGTTGAGCATATGGGCGCCGTAGTCGGTGGCGGGGAGCGTGTACGAGCGGGGCGGGGTGCGGTCGTCGCCGTCGACGAGGGTGGGAATCGTGCGGTCGGCGCGGGCGCTGCCGTTGGCGTACACGCCGTGCAGGTACTGGTTCTCGTCGGCGGGCGAGATGTAGACGCCGACCTTGAGGCCGTGCCGCCGCATGGAGTCGGCGAAATCGCGCAGCACGTCGCCCCGGCCGTCGCGCCAACTACTCGACGCCACCGTGTGGCCGGTGTAGCGGGAGGGGTGGAGGACGAAGCCGTCGTGGTGCTTGACGGTGAGGATGGCCAGCTTGAAGCCGCCGTCGCGCAGGGCGCGGGCCCACTGGTCGGTGTCGAGGCCGACCGGCTGGAAGACGTCGGGGTCCTCGTCGCCGGTGCCCCATTCCAGGCCGGTGAAGGTGTTCACGCCGAAGTGCAGGAAGGCGGTGCGCTCCAGGCGCTGCCAGGCGATCTGCCCTGCGGTGGGGCGTACTTGGGAGGCCTTGCGGACCAGGTCCTGCAAGGTGTCGTCGGGGCCGACCGGGATACGGGGGCGGGGGTCTTCGGGAGCTGCCGTCGCGGGTGCCGTCATGCCGGCGGTCGCGGCGAGGACGGCGGCTGATGCGACGAACACGCGTCGGGACACGGCCATGGCGACGACTCCTCAGGTCAGATGCCAGACGGCGGGGGTGCGCTGGTCGGGCGGGTACTGGGCGATCCGGCCGTCGTCCGTCACGCTCACCGTCATCCGGGTGATGGCGTTGACGAGCCGGTAGCCGCCTCCTGCGGCCGGCTCCAGCTCCCAGCGCTGGAGGGTGGCGGCGGGATCGCAGGTCTGCGGCGTCACCTCGACGCCCGGCTGAAGGGGCACGTTGAGCGTGAGCTTCCCGCCCCGCACCTCCAGGCAGCCGTCCTGGGTCCGCAGGGTGACGTAGCCGTCGGCCGTGCCCCGGACGGCGGCCGTGAACGACCGGCCGGACGTCCGGACGGTGTACGTCCCGTCCGCGACCGGCACCCGGGTCAGGTCCCGGAAGCCGGGCGCGTGGCCCACGGCCGTAGCGCGCGCGGTGAACGCGTCGTACGTGGCATCGGGATGCGGGTCGCCCCAGGTGGCCTGCGCGAGGTGCCGCAGGGCGGGCCACAGGGCGACGGCGACCTCGTTCTCGGTCTCCCCGCGGCCGTTGTCGGGCCAGAGGCTGATCTTCGCTCCGGTGATGCCGTCACGGGAGGTGAGTTTCTCGCCCTCGAAGCTGCGCGGATCCCAGCTCTGGTCGTAGAGCGCCTCGGTGTCGGTGTGGAAGCCGCCGCGCACGAGGTAGAGCGCGTACGCCGCGTTCATCAACGGATAGCCGTCGGCGATGAGCCGGCTGGGCTCGACCGCCACGTTCAGCCAGTGCTCGACCGTCGTACCGGCCGCGACCGGCACGGTGTTGGCGCCGGTGAGCCCGTCGTTCCAGATGCGCAGCCGCTTGCCCTGGGAGGCCGCGTAGGCGTGGACGCGGTTGACGAAGTCGACGAACGCGTCCTGGGGTGTGGCGTTCGGGCCGTATCTCTCCCGGGCGTACGCGAGGACCTGCGGGTACTTGGCGAAGTCGGAGCCGAGCATGTACTCGTCGGCGCCCATGTGCCAGTCCCGCCCGGGGAAGACCTCGGCGTACTCGTCCATCAGGCTCTTGTAGTAGGCGAAGGCCTCGGGCCGGGTGATGTCCAGCCGGGAGGGCTGCTTGGCGCCGTCCGTGTCGGTGAGCTGGAGATCGGGGCGGTTCTCTATCCACGGGTCCATGTGGCCCGGGGAGTTGATCTCGGGAATGATCTCGACGTGGTACTTCTCGCCGAGCGCGACCAGCCGGCGGATCTCGTCCTTGGTGTAGTAGCCCCAGGTGTTGGCCTCGGGGTGGGCGTCGCTCTTCACCTTCAGTTCGAGGAGGAGCTGGTTGAGCTTCTGGTACGCCATCTCGCGCACCAGGTTCTCCAGCCAGGGCAGCGAGACATGGACGTAGCAGGCGCAGACGCCGACGCCCCGTTCCTCGTAGCGCGGCACGTCGACGGTGCGTCCGGCGGGGACCCGGTCGCCCTGGGCGAGGAGCTGGAGGAGGGTCCGGGTGCCGTAGAAGGCGCCGGTCTCGGTCGCGCCGGTCACCGACAGCCGTCGGCCCGCGTGGAGTTCGTATCCCTCCGGGCCGAGCGAGGATCTGCCGGGCTGGATGTCGATAACGATGTCACCGGCCCGGGCTCCGCCCCCTACGACGGGGACCGTGCCGTGACCGGCGGCCCGGAGGTCGGCGGCGAGGGTGCCGGCGACCCGGCGCTCGGCTCCGGTGCCGGCCACCAGCCGGGTGTTCCGGCCGTAGGCGTAACTCCCGGATTCCGGGGTCCAGTCGGTGAGTGCGGGCACGGTGACCGGGGTCCGCGGCTCCTCGCGCGCGACCGCGGGTGTCCCCGGTGCCGTCGTGACGAGCAGCGCCAGTGCCGCCAGGACTCCGGACCACCACGCTCGCCGTCTTCTGCGCTCCGTCATACGGCTCCCCATTCATCGGACGTCTGATCATTGAGCTGGCTCCGACGGCTGTCAATGGGGCATGCAGGCACGAAAGTTGATCCATTGATCGGATGTCCAGGGGCGCAAGGGGCGTACCGAGGGGCGCTATCCAGCCGGTGACCTCGACGTGCGCCCCCTGCCGGTGCACAGTTCTCCCTACGTACTCGCCAGTAAGCCCGTGCCTCTCGCTTCCGAGGAGTTCTCTGTGTCCAGTTGGGCCGGCCGCACCGCCGCCGAGATATCCGCCGCCGTCCGCGAGAAGCGGGTCACCCCGCGCGAGGTGGTCGCCGAGCACCTCGACCGGATCGAACGGTTCGACGGCCGTGTCGGGGCCTTCCGTACGGTGCGTGCCGAGGCGGCGCTGGCCGAGGCCGAGGAGGTGGCCGCGCGCGGCGACTTCGCCGATCTGCCCCTGGCCGGGGTGCCGGTGGCCGTCAAGGACAACCTCACGGTGCGCGGCGAGTCCCGGCGCGTCGGCTCGGCCGCCACACCCGACACACCGGCGGCCGAGGACCATGTGACGGTGGCCCGCCTGCGGGCGGCGGGCGCGGTGGTGGTGGGGCTGACGAACGTCCCCGAACTGTGTGTCTTCGGCACGACGGACGGCGTGCTGGGCACCTCCCGCAACCCCTGGGACCCGACGCGCTCGGCGGGCGGTTCCTCGGGCGGCAGTGCCGCCGCGGTCGCGGCCGGGATGGTGCCGATCGCCCTCGGCAACGACGGCATGGGCTCGTTGCGCATACCGGCCGCCAATTGCGGCCTCGTCACCATCAAGCCGGGACACGGGGTGGTCCCGACGGGTGACGGGGACAGCGACTGGTTCGGCCTGTCGGAGAACGGCCCTCTCGCCACGACCGTCGAGGACGCCCGTCTGATGCTCTCGGTCCTCGCCGGCACCGGGCACGGGCCGCGGTCCGAGCCGAGCGCCCTCCGGGTCGCCGTGTCGCTGCGCAGCCCCCTGGCCGGGGTCACCGTCAGCCGGCCGTATACGACAGCCGCCCGGGAGGCGGCCGAGGTGCTGATGAAGGCGGGCCATCAGGTCCGGCGCGCCGACCCGCCCTACCCGATGTCCCTCGCCCTGACCTCGCTGATCCACTGGACGGCGGGCACGGCCGCGAACGCCCGGCACCTCGACCGAGGTCTGCTCACACGCCGCACCCGGGTCCACGCCGCACTCGGCCGGCCCTTCATGGGCACGGCGCGCGCCGGGGCGAGCCGGGAACAACTGCGCCGGCGGCTGGAGCCCTTCTTCGACGAGTACGACGTGCTGCTCACCCCCGCGCTCGCCCGCCGCTCCCCGAAGGCGGCGCCCTGGCACGAGCGGGGCTGGCTGCGCAATGTGCTGGCGAACACGAACTACTCGCCGCTGACGCCCGCGTGGAACCTGACCGGCTGGCCCGCCATGTCCGTCCCCTGCGGAACCCTCCCCTCCGGCGCCCCCTGTGCCGTGCAGTTGGTGGGGCGGCCGGGCACGGAGTCCCGACTCCTGTCCCTGGCCGAGCAGTTGGAGGAGAAAATCCCCTGGCGGCGTACGGCGCCGGTGAACTAGGGTCGGCCGGGTGACTGCCGGGTCGGCCGTAGGCCATGTACGAGTGAGGCGCCCGGCCTCGGCATGAGCGCGGCGGGGTTGACCCCGCCCGGGCCCGTCCGAGAGCCGGAGAGGGCACGAGCCCCGCCTCTCGTCTCCGTTTCCCCGTTCCCCGCGCCGCTGCGGCGCTTCACCACGGATCCCGAAACCCGGAGACGAACCCACTCATGTCCCACGCACAGCACACGCCGCCCGCGCTGCCGACCACCGTCGCCCACCTCAATCACACCGTTGTGTTCGCCTCGGACCGCCAGTTGTCGGCGGAGTTCCTGGCGGCCGTCCTCGGCCTGGAGGTCGGTGCCCCCTTCGGACCGTTCCTGCCCGTCGACCTGGGCAACGGCGTGACCCTCGACTACTACGAGAAGCGCGACGAGCCGATCCAGTCCCAGCACTACGCGTTCCTCGTGCCCGAGGAGCGGTTCGACGCCATGATCGGCCGCCTGGAGGCGCTCGGGGTCACCTACTACGCCGACCCGAGCCACACCGAACCCGGCCGCGTCAACGACCTCTTCGGCGGACGCGGCGCCTACTTCGACGACCCGGACGGGCACAACATGGAGATCATGACCCGGCCGTACGTCCGCCCCTGACGACCGCTCCGGGGTGCCGATGCCTTCTCGGGATCTCTAAAGCGCCCGGTACATGATGTGCAGCCCCACCCGGCCGTCCCAGGGATGGTCGAACGCTTCCGGCACCGTGCCGAGGATCGTGAAGCCGAGGGAGGTCCACAGCTTCACTGCCGGGTTGGTCTCGACGACGGCGTTGAACACCATGCCCCGGTAACCGGCGGCCCTGGCCTCGGTCAGGAGATGTTCGGCGAGGGCACGGCCGTAGCCGCGGCCGCCCTGGCCGGGGTCGACCATGAAGCCGGCGTTGGCGACAAGGGCGGCGGGTCCACCGTAGTTGGGGGTGAGATAGGCGGAGGCGACGACATTGCCGCTGTCGCCCTCGACTGCGTAGACCTGTTTCGCCGGATTCATCCACAGGACCCGGGCCTCCTCCTCGGAGGTACCCGGGTCCCATGCGCTCGGCGAATGTGGAGGGGGTGCGCCCGTCGTCAGTCGACGCTGGGCAGGATGTGGGGCTCTGCGAGGTCCTCCTCGTAGCCCGCGAGGCGGATCGGGGCCGACCGGGCCCACACGTCAAGGCTGCCGAGCTCGTCGGCCCGCCGGCCGGCGCGCTCGCTGGGTTCCTTGGGGCGCTGATCTCGATTCGTCTTCTCCGGTGTCACCGCGCACTCCTTATGTGTCGGTCACCCTCGGGACGCACGCGCTGCTCCTGCTGCGCCTGACGCCCGCTCGGGTCTGATGTCAAAAGCAGTTCGGACGCGGTGGCGCCGATCGACTCACGGGAGACGCCGTGGTGAACCGGCTTGCCCCATGACGGACCGTGGGTGTGGGTAGGACCCCGTACTGCTGTCCGTCCGGACCAGATTAACCAAATGAGCGGGCCCCCGCTCGATGGGGCTGAAAACGGCCGGTAACAATCGCGCGTCATCTGGTGTTCAACTCGGGTTTAGACAACGATTTGTTCACTCACAGGCGTTTTGCGCATCACTCGAACGGCGTACAAGGGCGTAGGCGCTTTCGACACGGTTGCGCAGTTCAGGTGCCGTTGGCTGAGTCGAAAGCTCGCCATGATCTGCTGCCGCACGGCAACGGCTGTCTCGCAGGAGGACTGACGCATGGAGCTGCGCAGCGTCGAGGAGCTGATGGATCTGCTGTACACCTGCCGGGGCACCAGGGACGCCCCGGACCACGACCGCCCGCCGGTCGACCTCCACGACCACGCGCTGCGGACCGCCGCACTGCTGCGCCGCGGCCGCCCGGCCGACAAGGAGCTGCAAGTGGCGGGCCTGGTGCAGCCCGTCGGCGGGCTGCTGTGGCCCGGTGATCCGGCCGCGCGCGCCGACCACGCGGCCTACGCGGTGCGCGCCCTGCTCGGCGAGCGGGTCTCCCGCCTCGTACGCCGGTGCCCCCGCCGGGACGCCGTCGCCGACGACGACCTCCTCACCCTGCGCCAGGCGACCGAGGAGGGCCGCACGGCCGGGTTCGACGCCGGGGTCCTGGAGGACTGGCGCACGGTGCTGGACCTCTTGGCGGCCCGCAACTCCCGTCTCGGGGCTGTTGACTGACGGAGTGTCATGAGACGGTACGTCGATGGTGTCGTCGCCGTACGGGCTGGAGGGCAGAGCCGCCGTGGTCACGGGGGCGACGCGCGGGATCGGGCTGGCCGTCGCCCGGCACCTCGTGAACGCCGGAGCACGGGTGTGCGTGAGCGCGCGAGACGCCGACGAGGTACGGCGCACCGCTGAGGAACTGGGCGGCATCGGACTCGCGGGCAGTGTCGCCGACCCCGGCCATCCCCGGCGCCTGACCGAGCTGGCCGTGCGCGAGTTCGGCCGCCTCGACATCCTGGTCAACAACGCGGCGACCAACCAGCCGTACGGGCCGCTCATGGACGTCGCCCCCGAAGCCTGGAGCGAGGCCTTCACCGTCAATGTCGAGGCACCGCTGCGGCTCGTCCAGTGCGCGTGGCGGGCGTGGATGTCGGAACACGGCGGCACGGTGGTCAACGTGTGCACGGAGGGCACCGGACACGTCGGCCCGAACGTGGGCGCGTACGGCACGAGCAAGGCCGCGCTGCTGCACCTCACCCAACAGCTGGCAGGCGAGCTGGGCCCCCGGGTCCGGGTGAACTCCGTCTCCCCCGGCCTGGTTCGCACCGAGATGGCCCGGTTCGTATGGGAACCGGGCGAGCACGAGGTGGCAGCCGGGCTGCCCCTAGGGCGGATCGGGGAGCCGGAGGACGTCGCCCGGGCGGTGGCGTGGCTGGCGTCGGACGCGGCGGAGTGGGTGACCGGGGCGGATCTACTGGTGGACGGTGGAACGCGGGTCGGTGCCGCCCTGAAGGGGCGCGGGGCTGTATGAATGTGCGGCTCCGCCGCGTGGGCGCGACCAGCCACCCACAACCCGCGGACGCCTCACCCGGCTCCGCCTACCACTTACCCGGCGCGTAGTCCTTCAGAAAGACCCCGTACAGATCCTCCCCCGCCTCACCCCGCACGATCGGGTCATACACACGCGCCGCCCCGTCGACAAGATCGAGCGGCGCATGGAACCCCTCCTCCGCAAGCCGCAGCTTGTCGTAGTGAGGCCGCTCATCCGTGATCCACCCCGTGTCGACCGAGGTCATCAGAATCCCGTCGCCCTGGAACATCTCCTGCGCGCTGGTCCGCGTCACCATGTTCATCGCGGCCTTGGCGGCGTTCGTGTTCGGATGCCCCGCCCCCTTGTACCCGCGCCCGAACACGCCCTCCATCGCCGAGACGTTCACGACGTACGCCCGCCCGCTCACCGCCTTCTTCGCGGCCTCGGCCATCGCCGGCCGCAGCTTGCTGATCAGGATGAACGGCGCCGTGTAGTTGCACAGCTGGGTCTCCAGCAGCTCCACCGGGGAGATCTGCTCGATGGTCTGCACCCAGGTGTTGGAGTCGACGACGTCGGGGACCAGACCGCCCGCGTCGATCGCGGTGCCGTCGAGGTGCCGCTCGACGCTGGCGTTGCCCGCGACCAGGGCGAGGTCGGCGACCTTCTGCGCGTCGAGGCCGCTGGTGCCGAGGGGCAGCGCGGCCAGGCCGTCGACCGCGCCGGAGTTGAAGGCGCCGATGACGTGGTGGGCGGGGAGCTCCCCGGCGGGCAGCGGGGCGCTCTCGCCGTCGACCAGGGCGGCGTAGGCGGCGGGCAGCCGGCGCACGGTCTGCGTCGCGTTGTTGACGAGGATGTCGAGGGAACCGGCGTCGGCGACCTGGTCGGCGAGGGCCACGGCCTGCGCCGGGTCGCGCAGGTCGATGCCGACGACCTCCAGACGGTGCATCCAGTCCGCCGAGTCGTCCATCGCCTTGAAGCGGCGGATGGCGTCCTTCGGGAAGCGCGTGGTGATCGTCGTGTGCGCGCCGTCGCGCAGCAGCCGCAGCGCGATGTACATGCCGATCTTGGCGCGGCCGCCGGTGAGCAGGGCGCGCTTGCCGGTGAGGTCGGCGCGGACATCGCGCTTGACGCGGTTCACGTCGGCGCAGTCGGGACAGAGCTGGTGGTAGAAGTAGTCGACTTCCACGTACCGGGCCTTGCAGGTGTAGCAGGAGCGCGGGCGCTGGAGTATCCCCGCGATCCTGCCCGCCTCGGTGGCCGACGACGGCAGAATGCCCTCGGTCTCGTCGTCGATGCGCTGGGCGGAGCCGGTCGCCGTGGCCTCCGTGACCGCCTTGTCGTGGGCGGTCTTGGCGGCCCGGCGCTCCTGGCGGCGGCGCTGCTTGACCGTGCGGTAGACGCCCGCGGTCGCCCGGCGCACGGCGACGGCGTCCGGGTGGTCGACCTCCAGCTTGTCGAGTTCCTCGAGCACGCCGAGGCAGACGGCCAGACGCTCCGGGTCGATGCCGGGTCCGTACGAGAGCCCGCTCGCCTCGTCCATGGCCCGCGGGCCGTCCTCTGTCACCGTCATCGCCGCTGTCGTTCCCTGCTCTGCCGTCGCGGCGCGCCGGTCGCGCCCGCATTCGAAGGGCGAATTTTACGGAGCGCCGGGCCGGACCGCCAAACCCGCTCCTTTCAGGACTCGCAGGCCGTGATCAGCGAATCCACCTCCTCACCGATGGCGGCGGCGAATCGGTCCAGGTCGGGGACGGCCTCGGCGTCGGCGACGAGGCCGTAGTGGACGCTGCCCCGGTACGTCGAGACCGCCACCGCCAGGGAGTGGCCGGGGGCCAGCGGGGCGAAGGGGAACACGGCGGTGAGCGGGTGGCCGCCGAGTTTCAGGCCAAGGCTGGGCAGGGGCACGCTGGTCACCAGGATGTCGAACCAGAGCCGGGCCGCCTGGCCGACCAGAGGGCCGCCGAGCCGGTGGGCGAGGGCGGGGACGTGGTCGGCGAGCAGGGCGACGGCGCCCGCGCCCCGGTTGGGGCCGGCGTCCTTGTTGCGGTCCATGGCGGTACGGACCGAGGCGAGGCGCGCCAGCGGGTCCGGGTCGTCCACCGGAAGCCGTATCAGGTAACCGGAGAGCCGGTTGCCCTGTGGGTAGGCGGTGCGCGGGCGGCGCTTGGAGACGGGGATCAGGGCGCGGGGCGCGACGCCCTCGCTGCCGTCGCCGCGCTCGTCGAGCCAGCGGCGCAGGGCGCCCGCGACGACGGCGATCAGCACGTCGTTGACGGTGCCGCCGACGGTCTTGCGGACGCGGTGCACGTCATCGAGGTCGAGAACCACTCCGGCGGTGCGGCGGGTGCCGCTCGGCTCGCAGGTGAGCGCGGGGGTGGAGCGCACGTCGAGGGAGGAGCGGGCGACGGAGGCGCCGATGTCCAGGGCCCGGCTCACGTCGGACAGGGCGCCGCGCACCATCCCGGGCAGGTCGCGCACCTCCGGCAGCAGGCCGCGCGGGGGCTCGGCGGCACGGGGCCGGGGCGCGGGCAGGTCCATCGGGTCCATGACGCCCGCGGCGAGGGTCAGCGCCCGCAGCCCGTCGGCCAGGGCGTGGTGGAACTTGAACAGCACCGCGAAGGAGTCCCCGTCCTCGCCCGGCAGCACATGGGCCTCCCAGGGCGGCCGGCCGCGCTCCAGCGGACGCCCCATGAG
>NZ_JBHUQX010000012.1:0-48169 GCF_042674225.1 Streptomyces sp. NPDC056948 | reverse complement strand
CGCGGACGGCATGGGCGGTGCGCCCGCGGGCCCACCGGCGGCCGGCGGGTAGCCGTAGCCACCGCCACCGCCGCGTCCGCCCTGCGGGGCGGCGGGCGCGGCGGCGCCGCCTCCCGGGCCGTCCTGCTGGCTGCTGGAGGAGGCGAGCGTACGGCTGCGCACCCGGTACAGGCCGGTGTCGAGGTCGTCCGCCTTCTCCAGATGGACCTTGATCGGGCCCATGAAGGTGTAGCGCTGCTGCTTGGCGTAGTCGCGCACCATGCCGGCGAGCTCGTCGCCGAGCTGGCCGGAGTAGGGGCTGAGCCGCTCGAAGTCCGGCGTGCTCAGCTCGACGATGAAGTCGTTGGGCACGACCGTCCGGTCGCGGTTCCAGATGGTGGCGTTGTTGTCGCACTCGCGCTGGAGCGCTCCCGCGATCTCCACGGGCTGGACCTCGGACTTGAACACCTTGGCAAAGGTGCCGTTGACCAGACCTTCGAGACGCTGCTCGAACTTCTTCAGGACTCCCATGGGGCACCTCCTCCTTGGCTGCCGTCCTGTGTACTGCCCTGCGGGCCACTTGCCTGGTACTGCTTACTGATCGTATCCACGCGCCGGTCGATCGGCTGGTTCCCCCTGTCGGCCAGGCCGACGGGTGTCGACGCATGACGAAGTTCCCTGTGGAGCTCGTCTTCGAACTCCTCCGGTGGTACTGCTGCGCGTCACCGCTTCGCGTACCCCTGCCAAGGATCGTAGAGGCGGCCGTACACCAGTGTCCCGCACCGGGCTGTGGACCCGGACCGCCTCCTGGGGAGACAAGGGGTACCGGTACGAGGTTGATACGTGAAGCAGTGCGTGTTGATACGTGGCCAGGGCATCGAAGGTTCGGAGGCGGGTCTGCCTGCGGGGACAAGGGATGTGAACCCACCCCCTCCTGCGTGCTAATGTTCTGGGTGTCGGAAGGCGCCAGCCCGCAAGGGACAGGAGCCCAGGACACACCCAAATGCGCGGGTGGCGGAATAGGCAGACGCGCTGGATTCAGGTTCCAGTGCCCGCAAGGGCGTGGGGGTTCAACTCCCCCCTCGCGCACAGAGAGAACCGATGAAACGGGTCTCTGCCGGTGACGGAAGTCACGGCAGGGGCCCGTTTCTCGTTTCCATGATCGCTGTGAGGGATCACACAGCCTGGTCAGGCCCCACGACGGGCCTCGCGCGTGAGCTATCTCACGGCGGCCGGGCCCTCGCCGTGAGCTGCCGGACCTGATGGGTCGACTGGTACCGCGGTACCACTAGGGCGCCCAAGAGTCGCCTCCGGTCCCAGAGTCCGGGCGGGCCTCGCTCCTAGCTTCGAAGACAGGCATCGCGGCGCGTCCGCGGGCCGGTCCGAGTACGAGGCAGGAAAGGCCCACTCCCATGATCGAAGCGCGAGAGCTGACGAAGCGCTACGGCGACAAGACGGTCGTCGACCACCTGAGCTTCACCGTCGAGCCCGGTGAGGTGACCGGGTTCCTCGGCCCCAACGGCGCGGGCAAGTCCACGACGATGCGCATGATCGTCGGCCTGGACTCCCCGACCAGGGGCTCGGTCACCGTGGGCGGCAAGGCGTACGCCCGGCACGCCGCGCCCCTGCAGGAGATCGGCACGCTGCTGGAGGCCAAGTCCGTCCACCCCGGGCGCAGCGCGCGCAGCCACCTGATGGCGCTCGCGCACACCCACGGCATTCCGGGCCGCCGGGTGGACGAGGTCATCGAGCTGGCCGGGCTGACCAGCGTGGCCGGCAAGCGCGTCGGCGCCTTCTCGCTCGGCATGGGCCAGCGGCTCGGCATCGCCTCCGCCCTGCTGGGCGACCCGGCGATCGTCATGCTCGACGAACCGGTCAACGGCCTCGACCCGGAGGGTGTGCTGTGGGTGCGCAATCTGCTGCGCTCCCTGGCCGACGAGGGCCGGGCCGTGATGCTGTCCTCGCACCTGATGAGCGAGACCGCGCTGATCGCCGACCATCTGGTGATCATCGGGCGGGGACGGCTGCTCGCCGACACGACCGTCGACGACTTCACCCGGGAGGCCGGCGGGGGAGGCGTGAAGGTCTGCACCGCCGAGGCCATGCGGCTGCGCTCGCTGCTGGCCGGACCGGACGTCACGATCAGCTCCTCCTCCGCCGAGGAACTGCTGGTCGCCGGACGGGACGCCCGCGAGATCGGGGCGATCGCCGCGCAGCACGGGGTGACGCTGTACGAACTCACCCCGCAGGCCGTCTCGCTGGAGGCGGCGTTCATGGACCTCACCCGGGATGTCGTCGAGTACCAGAGCGCTCCGGCCGGTACCTCCGACTCCGAGCGAAAGGCCGCCTGATGTCCGTCACCAGCCTCGCCCCCGCCCCCGCCACGGCCCGCCCGACGAAGTACAAGGTGACCGGCGTCCGGGTGCTGCGCTCGGAGTGGGCCAAGTTCTGGTCGCTGCGCTCCAGTTGGATCACGCTCGGCGTCGCCGTGTTCCTGCTGGTCCTCTTCGGGGCGATCGCCAGCTACACCTACAGTCCGGACGCCGTCGCGACCGGCGGGCCGCCCGGCCCCGGAAGCGGTGGCGGTGACAGCGACGCGGTCGGTCTCGCCCTGACCGGGGTGACCTTCGCGTCCCTGGCCATCGGGGTGCTCGGGGTGCTGCTGTCCGCGGGCGAGTACAGCACCGGCATGATCCGCTCCACGCTCGCCGCGGTTCCGCGCCGGCTGCCCGTGCTGTGGTCCAAGGCCGCCGTGATCGGGCCCATCGCCCTGATCCTCACCACCGTCGGTGCGCTGGCCGCGTTCCAGCTCGGCACGCCGGGCCTGGACGGCGAGAGGATCGCGCTCTCCCTGAGCGACGACGGTGTGCTGCGCAGCCTGGCCGGTGCCGGGGTCTATCTCGGCCTGGTGGCGGTGTTCGGTGTGGCCCTGGGCGTGCTGATCCGCTCCTCCGCGGGGGCCATCGCGGCCCTGGTCGGCGTCCTGCTCATCCTCCCCGGTCTGGCCTCGCTGCTGCCCGACTCCTGGTACGACACCCTCAGCCCCTACTTCCCCAGCAACGCGGGGTCGGCCGTCTACGCCCTGCACGAGTCCTCGGGCGCCCTCTCGCCGGGGGCGGGGCTCGCGGTCTTCGCCGGCTGGGTGGCGCTCACCCTCGCAGGGGCCGCCTTCCGGCTCCGCGGGACCGACGCCTGACCAGGGCACGAGGACAATGGTGTCCATGAGCGCGGAACGCGCGGCAGCCGCCGCGGACACCGCCCGGGGGGCGACGCTCCCGCCCTCCGGGTTCGACGCCGACTGGGCCCACCCGGTCCTGGGGCGGATGTGGCGTGGTCAGCAGGACCGGCAGCGGCTGGACCGCCGTCATCCGTGGCTGCTCGACACCGCGGTGGTGCTGTTCGTCGTGCTGATCAGCCTGCCCGACCTGCTCGCCGACCGCAGCCACGGTCCCTTCGGGGAAACGGTGCACCGAGGTGAGCTGCCGTCCGGGGTCCTGTACCTGTTCACCGCCGCCCTCATCGTGCCGCTGTGGTGGCGGCGCAGGGCCCCGGCCGTCACCTTCTTCGTGATCGCGTTCGTGTCCCTCGTGCAGTGGTCGTTCGGGGTGTGGCAGCAGGCCGGTGTCAGTACGCTCGTCGCCCTGTACTCCCTGGCTCTGCACGGTTCGCTGCGGGCGCTGGGCTGGGCCGCCGCGGTGACGGTCGTCGAGACGACGGTGGCGGTCTGTGTCCTGGTGGACATCGGGAATCCGCTGCGCGGCCTGTTCTTCCTGCTGGGCACGGCGACGGCTGCCATGGCCGTCGGCCTGACCCTGCGGATCCGCCGGATGTATCTGGCGGCCCTGGAGGACCGCGCCCGGCGTCTGGAGGTCGAGCGGGATCAGCGGGTCCGGCTCACCGCCGCCGCCGAGCGCTCCCGGGTCGCCCGCGAGATGCACGACATCGTCGGCCACAATCTCTCGGTCATGGTCAGTGTGGCCGACGGCGCGGCCACCCTCGCCGCCCACCGGAACGAGCAGTCCGCCGAGGCCCTGCGGATCCTCGGTGACACCGGCCGCCAGGCCATGAGCGAGCTGCGCCGCATGCTGGGCGTCCTGCGCGAGGACCAGGAGGACGAGCGGCTGCTCGGCCCGCAGCCCGGCATCCGGGATCTCGACGCCCTGCTGGCCCGGGTCCGCGCGGCCGGGGTGCCGGTGACGTACCGGACCGTGGGCGATCTCGACGGGCTGGGCGGCGGAGTGCAGCTCACCGTGTACCGCATCGTCCAGGAATCGCTGACCAACACCCTCAAGCACGCCGGGGCCGGCACGTCCGCCGAGGTCACCCTCGCCGTCGAGGCGGGCGAGGTACGGGTCCGGGTCGCCGACGCCGGCGCACCGCCGGGGGCACCCCCGCCGGCGAAGCCGGCGTCGAGGGACGACGGCCCCGGCCACGGCCTGGTCGGCATCCGCCAGCGGGCCGCCATGTACGGCGGGACCGTCATCATCGGACCGCGCGACAGCGGCCACGGCTGGCTCGTGGACGTCGTGCTCGACGTACCACCGGGAGAACGACTGCCATGACCACCGTCCTCGTCGCCGACGACCAGCCCCTGCAGCGCATGGGTGTCCGCATGCTCCTGCAGGGCACGCCGGGCCTGGAACCCGTGGGCGAGGCCGAGCACGGCGCCGAGGCCGTCCGCATGGCCGCCGAGCTCCGTCCCGACGTCGTCCTCATGGACGTCCGCATGCCCGGCATGGACGGCATCGAGGCCACCCGCCGTATCGTCGCGTCCGGTGGCCGCACCCGCGTCCTCATCGTGACCACCTTCGACCTGGACGAGTACGCCTACGAGGGCCTGCGGGCCGGTGCCAGCGGCTTCCTGCTCAAGGACGCCCGCCCCGAAGAACTCGTCGCCGGCATCCACGCGGTCGCGACCGGTGACGCCGTCGTGGCTCCCCGTCTGACCCGGCGTCTGCTGGACGCCTACGCCCACCAGGTCCTCGCGCCGGCCGACGCCCCTGTGCCGGACCCGCGGCTCCGGGCCCTCAGCGACCGCGAACGCGAGGTACTGGTCGCCATCGGGCAGGGCTGGACCAACACGGAGATCGCCGAACGGCTCGTGCTCAGCGAGTCCACGGTGAAGAAGCACGTCGGACGGGTCCTCGCCAAGATCGGGGCCCGCGACCGGATCCAGGCCGTGATCACGGCCTACGACGCCGGGTTGGTCAGGGCGAAGTCCTAGACCTGGCGGTCCCCCAGGGTCCGTCCGGGGGCGAAACGCTCCCGTACGGCGGGGTCGTCCAGGAGGCGGGGCGGGTAGCCGGGGCCGGTGCGGGCGGTGAGGTCCTGGTGGTGCAGGGGCTCGCCGCAGGAGGAGCAGACGACCCGGGCCTGGGTGTCGTGGTCGCAGGACGTGTGGTGCAGGACCACGGGGGCGCCCTCGTCGCCGGCCAGCCAGCGGTCGCCCCAGGCGTTGATCGCGGCGAGGACGCCGAAGAAGTCGCGGCCCTTGTCCGTCAGCAGGTACTCGTGGCGCACCGGTTCGTTCTGGTAGGCGCGCCGCCGCAGCAGGCCCTCGGACTCCAGGCGGCGCAGCCGGTCGGTGAGGGTGTTGCGGGCGATGCCGAGCGAGCCGATGAAGCCGTCGAAGCGGGACTCGCCGTAGAAGACCTCGCGCAGCACCAGCAGGCTCCAGGCGTCGCCCAGGATGTCGGCGGTGCGGGCGATCGAGCAGGGCCAGGTGTCGAACGAGGTCCGTCGCATGGTCTCCACTTTATTGGGCTCGTGGTTATTGGTCTCATGATGAGATCCACTGGCGCTCACCGCATTACTCCCGTATGCCTGCCAGTTCCACCGGGCGGCGGCGCAGGGCGACCGCTGCGGGGAGTGTCGCGGAGAGGACGGCCAGGAGCGCGCAGGCGGCCGCTGTCGTGCCGAGGGCCTGCCACGGGAGGGTGAGGGCGGGCCGGACCGACAGCAGCGCGAGGGCGCTCCACATGCCGGCCAGGTTGACGACGGCGGCCAGGAGGCCGAGGAGGGTGCCGGCCGCCACGACCGTCAGGGCCTCGGCGCCGGTCAGCCGCAGGACCTGCCATCTGGTGGCGCCGGTCAGCCGCAGCACGGCCAGGTCGCGGAGCCGGTCGGAGGTGGCCATGACCGTGGTGTTGGCCACGGAGATGCCCGTGTAGAGGAGGGCGATGCCGAGGATGAGCAGGAGGCCCAGGCGGGTGGTGCGGTTGGTGCCGGGGGCGGTGGCGGTGAGCCATTCCTGCCGGGTGAGGACCTGCCCGTTCCCGGTGCCGACCGCCTGGTGCAGGGCGGTGGCGACGGCGCCCGGGTCCGCGCCGTCGGCCAGGGCCACGTCGACGCGGTCGGCTGTGGCGCCCGGGGCGTTGCGCGGGGTGACGTAGACGCCGTTGTCGCCGGTGCCGGTGGTCATCACCGCGGCGATCCGCAGGGTCCGCGGTGTGCCGTCGCCGAGCCACACCCGGATCCGCTCGCCGACCCGGTGCCGCTGCCACTCCTCGTTGACGATGATCGAGTCGTCGTCGAGGTCGGTCGTGCTGCCCGCGGTGAGCGGAAGGCGTGCGGTGGCCGCGAGGAGGCCGGGGGTCGCGGCGCGGGCCTCGGAGCGGACGAGGGCCACGCCGTCCTCCAGGACGTGGACGGCCGTGGTGGACGTCGGTGACACCTCGGCTCCCGGTACCGTCCGCAGTCTGCGCAGGGTGGCGGCGTCGAAGGCCGTCCCGGCCGCCGGGGTGACGACGAAGGCGGCGGTGGTGCGCTCACTCGCCTCGGTGGCCTTCGCCCCGTTGAGGGTCGCGGTGGCGCCGAGCAGGGAACCCGCGAGGGCGACCGTGACCAGGACCGGGGCCGCGAGCGCGGCGGTGCGGCGTACCCCGGCGGCGGTGTTCTCGCGGACGAGGAGGCCGCCGGCACCGGGCAGAAGGGAAGGCAGCCAGGTCAGCAGCCGGGTCAGGGGGCGCAGGACGAGCGGTGCCAGCAGGGCGGTCGCGGTGATCAGCAGCATCGGGCGGCTGATGTACGTCTTGCGCTGGAGGAGCTCGCCCGGGGCGCCGGCCAGGGCGAGGGCCAGCGTCACGGCGGCCGTCAGGAGGAGGGCCACGCCGAACAACAGGCGGCCGGGTGTCAGTGCCCTGCTGTCCGCGGAGGCCTCGCGCAGGGCCTCGGTGGGGGCGGTGCGGCCGGCCCGCCAGGAAGCCGCGGTCGCTCCGCACAGGGCCACGAGCAGGCCGGTCCAGAACGCCGCGTGGTACGGCCAGGTGTGGTCGCCGATGGTGAACCAGGCCGGGGCGAGGCCCTCGGCGGCCACCCGGTCGGCCAGCAGCGGTGCCCCGTAGGAGCCGAGGGCGCAGCCGGCGGCCGAGGCGAGGGC
Organism: Streptomyces sp. NPDC056948; assembly: GCF_042674225.1. Lineage (NCBI taxonomy): Bacteria > Bacillati > Actinomycetota > Actinomycetes > Kitasatosporales > Streptomycetaceae > Streptomyces > Streptomyces sp. NPDC056948. The sequence continues at coordinate 40,812 of NZ_JBHUQX010000012.1, read as the reverse complement.
GCCGACGGCGAGGGCCTCGACGAGGACGGTCCGGCGGATCTGGCCCGGGGTCGCTCCGGCGGTGCGCAGCAGGGCGAACTCCCGGCGCCGCTGGGCGACCGCGAAGGCGAAGGTCGACGCCACGACGAAGACCGACACGAAGGCGGTGACGCCGCCGGCGGTGCCGAACAGGGCGTTCATCGCGGTGAGCGCCTCGCTGTCCCGGTCGGGATCGGCGTCGGCGAGGCGGCGCGCGTTCCCGGTGAGGACCTGGGCGCCGTCGCCCACGGCCTTCCGTACGGCTGCCGGATCCGCTGTGACCGCCAACTGGTGGATCGGAGCGGACAGTTCGGCGGCGCGGGTGTCGGTGAAGAACAAGGCGTTCTCGAAGCCGCGGGAGGTCAGGGTGCCGACGACGCGTACGGTGCCCCGGTCGGTGCGGAGTTGCCGGCCGGGGCGTGCCCAGTCGCCGGTGACGGCGACCTCGTCGGCCGAGCGGGGCGCGCGGCCCGCGGCGAGGTCGTAGGGGGCGAACGCGGCGGTGGACCAGGGGTGGCCGACCAGGCCGGCGGGGGCGCCCGCGGCACGTAGGGCGAAGGAGCGGTCCGCCACGACGCGGCCCAGCCTCCGCACCTCCGCGATCGTCGCGGCGGACAGCGGGCGCGGGTGGGCGACCCGGGACGTGCGGTCGCCGTTCGGGGTCGGTACGCGCAGGGTGTCCTGGCCCTTGACGACGACCGGGGCGGCGGCGAACCGTTCGGGGCCGTGCTCCGGGGCGTCGGCCGACGAGGCCAGGGCCAGGCCCATCACGGTGAGCAGGGCCACGCCCAGCGAGAGCGCGACGAAGCTGCCGGTGAAGGTGACCCAGCGGGTGCGCAGGGTGCGTAGGACGACGCTCAACACGGCAGGGCCTCCGGGCGGGGTGTGTGGGCGGCGGCCCTCGGGTGGGGTGCGTGGGTGGCTGCCTTCGGGCGGGACGTGCGGGCGGTGGCGGCCCATGGGCGGGGCGTGCGGGCGGTGGCGGCCTCCGGGCGGGGCGTGCGGGCGGTGGCGGCCTTCGGGCGGGGCGTGTGCGCGGCGATGGACTTCAGGCGGGTCACGCGCACGGCACGGCCTCCAGGCGGGTCATGCGGGCGGCGACGGTCTCGGCGTCCGGGCCGGTCAACTCGCCGTGGACGCGCCCGTCGACGAGGAAGAGCACGCGGTCGGCGTACGCGGCGGCGACCGGGTCGTGCGTGACCATGACGACCGTCTGGCCCTCGCGGTCGACCATGCCGCGCAGCAGCTCCAGCACCTCACGGCCGGTCCGGGTGTCCAGCGCACCGGTCGGCTCGTCGCCGAACAGCACCTCGGGGCGGGTGATCAACGCCCGGGCCAGGGCGACGCGTTGCTGCTGGCCGCCGGAGAGCTGGGACGGTCTGTGCCGGGCCCGGTCGGCGAGGCCGACCTGCTGGAGCGCCTGACGCACCCGGGCCTTCGGGACGCGGCGGCCGGCCAGGCGCAGGGGCAGGGCCACGTTCTGCTCGGCGGTCAGCGAGGGCAGCAGGTTGAACGCCTGGAAGACGAACCCGACACGCTCGCGGCGCAGCAGGGTCAGCCGCCGCTCGCTCAGGCCGGTCAGCTCCGTGCCGCCGACGCTGACCGAGCCGGAGGTGGGCCGGTCCAGGCCCGCGGCGCACTGGAGCAGGGTGGACTTGCCGGAGCCGGAGGGGCCCATGACGGCGGTGAAGGTGCCGGCGGGGAACGCGAGCGATACCCCGTCCAGTGCGGTGACGGCTCCGTACGTCCTGGTGACCGAGTCGAGCCGGATGGCGTCCATGTCCCTACCTCACGTCGATTGACCGGGCTCCAACGAAATCGCGCGGGGGCGGTCCGGCGCAGTGCGGCGGGGCCTAGACGTGGGGTAGGGCCAGGCATACCCCCGGGCCTCCGCCTGAGCCCATGGCAGGGCACCCGACCGGCTTCTACGGTGATCCCCATGCACCCTCGGAACGTGTGGCAGGCCCTGTCCCGCCCCGGCTATCCGCTGTCGGCGTGGCCCTGGCGCTCGGCCGGCTACCTGCTCACCGGCGCGGTGACCGGCGTCGTCGTGCTCGTGGGGATCGTGCTGTCGGCGGCGGCGGGCGGGGTGCTCGCGCTCGCGCTGGTGGGGCTGCCGCTGCTCCTGTGCACGGTCCTGGCGGGCATCCCGGTGGCGGCGCTGGAGCGGCTGCGGCTGCGGCTGGTCGACCCGGAGCCGGCGCCCGACCCGCACCAGCCGCCCGGCGACCCGGGCCTGCGGGCCTGGCTGACGACCCGGCTGCGGGAACGGGCCACCTGGCGGGAGTTCGGCCACGCCCTGCTGTTCGCGGGGCTGCTGTGGCCGGTCGACGCCCTCGCGCTCGCCGTCGGCCTGTCGTGCCCGCTGACCGTGGTCGCCACCCCGGTGCTCCTGGCCGCCTTCGGTGAGGCGAAGGTGCTCAAGATCTGGCTCGTCACCACATGGCCGGCCGCTTTCGGGTTCGCCCTCCTCGGGCTGGTCCTCCTCGCCCTGGGCGTCTATCTGCTGGGTGTCGTGGCCGGGGCCCGGGCCGGTCTGACGCGGCTGCTGATCGCGCCGCGCGAGGCCGACCTGGGGGCCCGGGTGGTCGAACTGGCCCGGTCCCGGGTGCGGTTGGTGGACGCCTTCGAGGCGGAACGGCGGCGTATCGAGCGCGACCTGCACGACGGGGCACAGCAGCGGCTCGTCGCCCTGACGATGACGCTCGGCCTGGCCCGTCTCGACGCGCCGCCCGGCCCGCTGGCCGACCAGCTCGCCAAGGCCCACGAGGAGGCGGGCACGGCCCTCGCGGAACTGCGCGAGCTCATCCACGGCATCCACCCCAAGGTCCTCGCCGACTACGGCCTCGAGGCCGCCGTCGCCGACGCCGCCGACCGCTCGGCCGTGCCCGTGGACGTCGACCTGGAGCTGCCCGGGCGGCTCTCCCAGGCGGTCGAGGCCGCCGCGTACTTCGTGGTGTGCGAGGCCCTCGCCAATGTGGGCCGGCACAGCGGGGCGAGCCGGGCGGAGGTGAGCGGCGGGCACCGCGACGGCCGGCTGTTCCTCCTGGTCCGCGACGACGGCCGCGGGGGTGCGCGGGCCGGTGCGGGCAGCGGACTGACCGGACTCGCCGACCGGGTGTCGGTGCTCGATGGCAGACTCTCCCTGTCCAGCCCGCCCGGCGGGCCGACCCTGCTGCGTGTGGAGATCCCTTGTGACCCTGCGAGTTGACCGGCCGTGACCCTGCGAGTCGACCGGCCGCTGCGTGTGGTCCTGGCCGAGGACAGCGTGCTGCTGCGGGACGGGCTCGTCGGGCTGCTCGGCCGTTGCGGGCACGAGGTCGTCGCCGCCGTGGGGGACGCCGAGACGCTGATCGCGGCGGTCGAGGAGCACGCGCCCGACGTGGTCGTGACGGACGTGCGGATGCCGCCCGGCTTCCAGGACGAGGGCCTGCACGCGGCCGTGCGGCTGCGCCAGGAGCGGCCCACGCTGCCCGTCCTGGTCCTCAGCCAGTACGTGCAGCGCCGGTACGCCGCCGAGCTGCTGGACTCCGGCGACGGCACGGGCGTCGGCTATCTGCTGAAGGACCGTGTCGGCCAGGTCGAGGAGTTCGTCGAGGCGCTCGGCGAGGTGGCCGACGGCGGCACGGTCGTCGACCCCGAGGTCGTACGCCAGTTGCTGCGCCGCCGCCGCGACCCGCTGGAGCGGCTCACCCCGCGCGAGCGGGAGGTGCTGGCGCTGATCGCGCAGGGCAGATCCAACAGCGCGATCGCCCGCGAACTGGTCGTCTCCGAAGCGGCCGTAGGCAAACACATCTCCGGCATCCTCATGAAGCTCGACCTGCCCCCGGCGGACGAGACCCACCGCCGGGTGCTGGCCGTGCTGGCGTATCTGCGGGCCTAGGGCAGCCCCGATCCGCGGGCTTGGGGCGGCCCCAAGGCCCGTGTGTGGCACGCGCGTTGTATAAAACCAGCGAGTTGGTTTCATTGCGCCGCCATCAGAGCCCTCCAGGGGAGCCACCGGTGACCAAACAGGACCGGGCCGTCCGGACCCGTCTCGCGCTGATCCGGTCGGCGGCCGGGCAGTTCGAGGCACGGGGATACGTCCAGGCCAGCCTGGCGGAGATCAGCGCGGGGGCCGGGGTCAGCTCCGGAGCGCTGCACTTCCACTTCGCGAACAAGGCCGCTGTCGCCGAGGCCGTCGAGCACGCGGCCGCCCGTGCCCTGCGCCGGGCCGCGGCCCGATGCCGTGACGGCGACGGGTGCGCCCTGCAACGCCTGGTGGACGTCACACACCAGGTCGCCCGGCTGCTGTGCGCCGACAGCGTGGTGCGGGCGGGGTTACGGCTGAACGCCGAGGCGGTCGCCGGGCGGGTGCGTGATCTGCGCCGGGAGTGGCGGGAGTGCGTGGACGACCTGCTCGCCGAGGCGGAGCGGCAGGGCGAACTCGCCGCCGGTGCGCCGCCGCACCGCACCAGCGCCGTCGTCCTCGCCGCCACGACCGGCATCGAGGTGCTGGCCCGCGAGGACCACGGTCGGCTCGCCCGCCCCTCGCTGACCGACTTGTGGCGGCTGCTCCTGCCGTGCGTGGCGGCGCCGCACCTGGCCGGCGCGCTGGATCCGGCGGGGACCCACCCGGATCATGTGGATATTGACCACGCGGAGACGTGTCTGTCCCTGGCCAACACTCTGTGAAGCAGTGGCCAAAACAAACCGGATGGCAAGTTTTTTCGGTGGCCGGATCGCACCATGGTCCCCCAGCCTCTGGACCGAGGAGCGAAGTGACATGGCACAGCAGGCCTGCCCCTTCCTGACGATCGACCCGTCAGGCCAGGACCTCTACGGCGAGATATCCCGGATCCGGGCCCAGGGCCCGGCCGTCGAAGTGGAACTCCCCGGCGGCGTACGGGCGTGGTGGATCAACGGCCTGGAGCTGAACAAACGGCTCCTGGCCGGCCCCGAGACGAGCAAGGACGCCTTCCGGCACTGGCCGGCCTGGATCAACGGGGACATCTCCCGCACCTGGCCGCTCGCGATCTGGGTCTCGGTGCGCAACATGGTCACCGCCTACGGCACCGACCACAGCCGGCTTCGCAAGCCGATGGCGGCCGCCTTCACCAAGCGGCGCGTCGAGGCGCTGCTCCCGCGCGTCCAGGAGATCGTCGACCGGGCGCTGGACGACCTGGAGCGGATCCCGGAGGGCGAAGTCGTCGACCTGCGGGCGGCGTTCGCGGCGTCGGTGCCGCACGAGGTGGTGTGCGAACTCTTCGGCGTACCGCCCGGTGAGGACGGTCCGCGCGGGGCCCTCCACCGCATCATCAACCGCTTCTTCGACACGGCGATCTCCCTGGAGGACGCCCAGGCCAACGGGGTCGAGCTGTACGGCACGCTCACCGCGTTCCTCCAGGACAAGCGCGAGCACCCGGCCGACGACCTGACGACGGCCCTCATCGCCGCCCGCGACGAAGGCAGCCTCAGCGAACAGGAGTTGATGGACAACCTGATCCTGCTGCTCACCGCGGGTTTCGAGACGACCGTCAACCTCATCGACAACACCGTGCACAGCCTGCTCGCCCACCCCGACCAGCTCGAACTGGTCCGCTCCGGGCGGGCGACCTGGGAGGACGCCCTCGAGGAGTCGCTGCGCCTCGAGGCGCCGGGCGCCATGTCGGGCCTGCGCTACGCCGTCGAGGACCTCGAGATCGAGCCGGGTCTGACGATCCCGAAGGGCGACCCGCTGGTGGTCTCCTTCGCGGGTGCCGGACGCGACCCCGAGCGGCACGGCCCGGACGCCGAGCGGTTCGACATCACCCGCGCCACCAGCCGCGACCATGTGTCCTTCGGCCACGGCGTGCACCACTGCCTGGGCCGGCCGCTGGCCATGGCCGAGGCGACGGCGGCCCTGACGTCCCTGTTCGACCGTTTCCCGCGACTGGCCCTGGCCGACCCGTCCCGCCCGCCGAAGCGGCTGCGCTCCATCATCTCGACGGGGCACGAGGAACTGCCCGTGCTGCTGCACGGTCCCCGTCCTGAAGAGGAGGAGACGGTCAGGAAGCCGTCCGGTCTCCGAGGAACGAGCGGTACCAGGGTGCCGCCCGTGTGAAGGCGGCCGCGAAGCCCTCGCCGGGCGAGCAGTCGAGGTCCTTCCAGAAGCCGTCGTCCACGAACCAGTGGTCGACCGTGAGCATGCCGAGGTGATGGAGGGCGAGCGGTGTCCCGGCGGCCCGTTCCAGGGCGGTGGCGACGTCCACCGAGGCACCGGCGCCGGGCACCTGCAACCGCGCGCTCACCGCCCCGAGCAGGTCCGGAACCCCGACCGGCTCGGGGTGGTTGACGTGGTGCACACCGCCGCCGTGCGCCGGGGACAGGGCCGCGGCCACCACCGCACGGCCCAGGGTGCCGGCGTCGATCATCGACTGGAGCGCCGCGCAGCCGGTCAGGGTCGCCGACAGCTCGCCCAGCAGCCACACCAGTCCGGGGACGACCCAGCGGTCGCCCTCGCCGTAGACGAGGTGGGGCCGCAGCACCAGGCCGCCCGCGTCGAGGACGTGCCGTTCGGCGGCGGCCCGGGTGCGGCTGGTGGCCGACGCGGGTGCGATCGGCACCTCCCCGGGGCGTACGCCGCGGAAGGGGCCCCGGCCGTACACGGCGGCCGTGCTCACGTACACGATCCGGCCCACCCCGGAGCGCTCGGCCTCCTCGACCAGGGCGCGTGTGCCCAGGTCGTTGACGGCCTCGACGGTCTCCGCGTCGCCGCTGATCCGGGTGGCGCAGTGCACCAGGACGTCGGTGTCCGCGCAGGCGCCGCGCAGGGAGGCCGGGTCGCCGAGGTCGCCGGGGACGGATGCGGGGCCGGGCGGGGTCCGCCGGGACAACCGCCGTACGCGCACGCCGGGTTGCCGGTGTGCGGCGGCGGCCACATGGCTGCCGACGAAGCCGCTCGCGCCCGTGATCAGAAGGTTGACCGTCACGACAGCGACCGTACCCGGGCGGGCCGCGCGGAGGTCAGCGCGGCGGTGAAGACGGACTCGCCGTCCTGCCGCCCCGACACCCGTACGGTCACCTCCTCCGGGTCCGTCCTGAGGACCTCGGTCTCCAGCCGGCAAGGGCTGTGCAGCTCGGTGTACCGGGCGAAGGTGGCCGTCATCGCGCGGGGCAGGAAGGGGTGCCGGCCGGTCGCGGCGGTCGCGGCCTGGCGGGCCGCCTCGAACAGGACCATGCCCGGCACATGGTCGTTGGGGCGGGGGAAGAGGACCGGGTGGCGGGTGTCCACGCGCAGCAGCCAGACACCGGGGCGGTCGGCGGGCGCGAGGACGACGTCCTCGGCGCGGGAGCGGCCGGCGAGTTCGGGCGCGATGCCCGGCAACAGCGGCACCGGGGTCTCCAGGGCCGCCAACTGCCGTTCGCGCAGACGGCGGTAGGCGAGCGGCGAGGTACAGCCGGTGCTGCCGGTGCCGCGGGCGACGAAGCGTCCCGCGCGGCGGAACTCCATCGTGGTGCGCATGCTGCTCAGGCCGCGACCGCGGCGGCGTATCTCGGAGCACACGACGTCGATGTCGACCGGTTCGGCGGCGTCCGACAGCGGGAGCGCGGACGGGTCGGCCCAGACCGTCAGGTCCCACATGACGAAGTGGGTGTCGGCCGGGGCGCCGTACTCGGCGTGGGCGAGCACCATCGAGGCCTGCCGCAACGTTTCGCCCACGATCATCGGGTCCTGGTGGCGGTCGTCCACGGGGCCGAAGAAGGGGTGGGTGGCCGGCCAGTGCGCGGTGAAGCGGAATCGGGCGTCGGAGATTCGGCGCCACCGGGTGGGGAAGACGTCGGTGTCGGTGGTGCGGTGGGCGAGGTCGGTGGTGACGGTGGTGTGGGGCCCGCGCCCGGCTTGTGGCGCGTTCTCGACGGCCGCGACGGTTCTGTTTGCCGGAGGGACCCCGCGTCCGGTCTGATCGTCCGTGGGTGCGCTTAAAGGTCCTGTCTGCGGCATGAGAACCCCCAGGATCGGTTGCCTGGCTGCGGTCGGTGTTTGACTTGGACGTTTGACTAAGATACGGACGAGCCGGTTTTTTTCAAAGGGTGAGCCAAGCCGCTGGGACAGGCTCTCGCGCCCCCGCTGCACAGTGACTTCACAGGGATCGACGGAGATCAGGAGGCACCCGATGGCGCGACAGGAGCGCGCGATCCGCACCCGGCGGACCATCCTGGAGGCGGCGGCGGCCGTCTTCGACGAACGCGGCTACACCTCGGCGACCATCGGAGAGATCCTGGACCGGGCGGGCGTCACCAAGGGCGCGCTGTACTTCCATTTCGGCTCCAAGGAGGAGCTCGCGATCGGGGTGTTCGAGGAGCAGCTCGCCATCACGCTCCCGCCGCAGTCCAGCAAGCTCCAGGAACTCGTCGACTCCGGTCTGGTGCTGGCCCGCCGGCTGCGGTCCGAGCCGTTGGTGCGGGCCAGTGTGGGGCTCGCCCTCGACCAGGGGGCCATGGACCTCGACCGCACCCAGGCCTTCGGGATGTGGTTCGACCAGAACGTGCAGCGGCTGACCGAGGCGAAGGCGCAGGGCGAACTGCTGCAGCATGTCGACGTGGCGGAGACGGCCGAGCTGCTGGTCGGCAGCTTCTCGGGGGTGCAGCTCCTGTCCCAGCTTCGCTGCCAGCGGCGGGATCTGGAACGCCGTGTCGTCGTGATGTTCGAGCACTTCCTGCCGAGCATCTGCGTGCCCGCGGTGCTGGCCCGGCTCGACGTCTCGGTGGAGCGGGCGGAGCGGGTGCTGGCCGAGGTGGCGGAAGAGCAGGTGCTTCCCGCTCCCGCATGACAGGTGCTTCCCGCTCCCGCATGAGTTGTCCACACCTGTGGAGTTCTCCACAGGGCCTGACGCGTTTCGGCCGCCCGGTTGTACGGTCGGCACGAGTTGATGTTCGTGCGTGGGCGTTCGCACGTGGGCATTCGTACGTGGGCGTTCGTACGGTGGTGGGGGAGGCGGTTGGGATGACCAGGGCTGGTGTGGAAGCTGAGGGCATGGCGGCGGACGGGACGGACCGCCGGCTGCCCCGGGTGCGCGGCTTCGCCGAGTGGCCGGCCGAGGGCTCGCCCAAGGACGAGGGCAAGGCCCTGCGCAAGCGGATCCCGCGCGGCGCGCACTCCCTTCTCGACCTGGACGCGTCCCGGCCCGACGCGGTGAGCGCGGTCGAGGAGTCGGGCCGCGGCCGGCTCCCCGAGCTCACCCCGATCCGGGTCGGCCGCATGGCCGCCACCCCGTTCGCGTTCCTGCGCGGCGCGGCGGGCCTCATGGCCTTCGACCTGGCGCGCACCCCCATGACCCGGATCCGGGCCCAGATCTGCGGCGACGCGCACGCGGCCAATTTCGGCCTCTACGCCGACGCGCGCGGCGGCCTCGTCATCGATCTGAACGACTTCGACGAAACGGTGCACGGCCCCTGGGAGTGGGACCTCAAGCGCCTCGCCGCCTCCCTGGTGCTCGCGGGCCGGGAGGCCGGCGCGGACGAGGACCGGTGCCGCAAGGCGGCCTACGACGCGGTGGGCGCCTACCGCCGCACCATGCGGCTGCTGGCCAAGCTCCCGGTGCTGGACGCGTGGAACGCGATCGCGGACGAGGAGCTCGTCTCCCACACGGACGCCCATGACCTGCTCGGCACGCTGGAACGGGTCTCCGAGAAGGCCCGCCACAACACGAGCGGCCGCTTCGCGGCCAAGTCGACGGAGGCCACGCAGGGCGGAGGGCGCCGGTTCGTCGACGCCCCGCCGGTGCTGCGGCGCGTCCCGGACGCTGAGGCCGCGGCGGTGGCCGCGTCCCTGGAGGAGTACGTCGGCACTCTGCCGGAGGACCGCCTGCCGCTCCTCGCCCGGCACGCGGTGCACGACGTGGCGTTCCGCGTCGTCGGCACCGGCAGTGTCGGCACCCGGTCCTACGTCGTGCTGCTCCTGGACCACCGGGGCGAGCCGCTGGTGCTCCAGGTGAAGGAGGCGCGGTCATCGGCGCTGGTGCCGCATCTGGTGACGGCCGGTTTCGAGGCGCCGGAGCCCGTGCACGAGGGCCGGCGCGTCGTGCTGGGCCAGAAGCGGATGCAGGTCGTCAGCGACATTTTGCTGGGCTGGACGACGGTCGACGGGTTCCCCTTCCAGGTCCGCCAGTTCCGCAACCGCAAGGGCAGCGTCGATCCGGCCGAGCTGGCCGCCGACCAGATAGACGACTACGGCCGGATGACCGGCGCGCTCCTGGCCCGGGCGCACGCCCACAGCGCCGATCCTCGCCTCATCGCCGGGTACTGCGGAAAGAGCGAGGAGCTGGACGAGGCGATGGCCGGGTTCGCCGTGGCCTACGCGGACCGGACCGAGGCGGATCACGCGGATCTGGTGGCGGGGGTGCGGGCGGGGAAGGTCGCCGCGGAGATGGGGGTGTGACCCCTGTTGCCCCTGTGACCTTGGGGTGCCTCCGGCGGGTGACCGTCCGGGGCACCGGGGCGGGCGCGATGTGGCCTAGGCTGGTCGGGTGACGACCCCGGAAGCTGAGCAGGGCGGTGGCGGCGCCGATGAGGAACGGGTGACGCCCGAAGGCGACGCGGCCCGTGCCGAAGGTGACGCGGCCCGGCCCGAGGAGCGGCTCGAGCGGGCCGTGCGGGCCGCCGAGCAGGCGCTGATCGAGTACGAGATCGCGGTGGAGACCTTCCGCGTGGAGGTCGAGAACTTCTCCCGGCTGCACGAACAGAAGCTCGGTCCGCTGTACGCCCGGCTCGAGGACCTGGACGCCCGGATCCTCGAGGCCAGGGCCGCCCGCAGCGGCGACCCCGACGATCTGCGGCGCGCGGAGGAGGCCAGGTCGCGGCTGGCGCCGATCCCCGGCGTCGAGGAGCTGCTGCACGGCTGGATGGACGACAGCGGCCTGTTCCCGGAGGCCGTGGCGATGCTCACGGACCAGGCGGTCCGGCCCCCGCAGCGGGTCCGCCCCAGCGAGGAGGCCCGCAAGCTCTACCGGGACCTGGCCCGCAAGGCGCACCCGGACCTGGCCCAGGAGGAGCAGGAGCGCGAGCGGCGCGAGGAGTTCATCACCCGGGTCAACGCCGCCTACGCCCGCGGTGACGCGGCGGAGCTGCGCGAGCTCGCCGAGGAGTGGGCCAAGGGGCCGGAGCTGAAGCGGGGCCCGAGCCGCGCCGAGGAGCTCTACAACCGCCTCGAATGGCTCGCCCAGCGCAAGGAACTGCTCGCCATGCTCGCCAAGGAGCTGGAGGAGAGCGCCATCGGGCACATGCTCCAGCTCGCCCCGGACGACCCGGACCGGCTCCTGGACGAGATCGGGCAGCAGCTGCGCACCCAGGTCACCGAGCGGGAGACGGAGCTGGCGACGCTGCTCGGCGAGGGCTGAGCCGCTGGGGCTGAGCCGCGTCCCGTCCGGCCCGCGGGGCGGGTCGGGTAGCGTCGGAGGCATGAGTTTCGGAGCTGGTGTGCCCACGGTCGAGGTCGCTGACCTCAAGGACGGCGACTTCCTGCTGGACGTCCGGGAGGACGACGAGTGGAAGGCCGGTCACGCCGAAGGGGCGCTGCACATCCCCATCAGCGAGTTCGTCGCCCGGTACGGCGAGCTGACCGAGGCCGCCCCGCAGGACGGCCGCGTCCATGTGATCTGCCGCTCCGGCGGCCGGTCCGCCCAGGTCACGATGTACCTGGCCCAGCAGGGCGTCGACGCCGTGAACGTCGACGGCGGCATGCAGGTGTGGGAGGCGGCGGGCCGTCCCGTGGTGACCGAGGACGGGCAGCAGGGGTTCGTCCTCTAGCGCGTCTCGCTCCCGGGCGTTCAGGCCAGTGGGTGCGCCGCCAGCAGGTCGCCCAGGGCCTCCTCGTGTGCCGCGGCCGGGCCGAGCGACAGCTCCAGGTGCTTGGCCCAGGCGTGGTACCGGTGCAGGGGATAGTCGACGTCGGCGCCGAACCCGCCGTGCAGATGCTGCGCGGTCTGCACGACCCGGCGTACGCCCTCCGCCGCCCAAATCTTGGCGACGGCGACGTCACCTGCGGCGGGCAGCGCGCCGGGTGACCCCGAGGCGATCCGCCACGCGGCCTGCCAGAGCGTGACCTCCATCGCGCGCAGGTCGATGTAGCGGTCGGCGGCCTGCACGGCGACGGCCTGGAAGGTGGCGATCGGGAACCCGAACTGCTCCCGCTTGCTCGTGTACTCCCCGGTCATCCGCAGTACGCGCTCCCCGAGCCCGAGCGCCAGCGCGCACGTCCCGGTGGCCAGCAGGTCCCGCAGCCACTCCCACGCCCCGTCGGCGTCGATCACGTCCCGCGCGGTGAGCCGGGCCGACTCCAGCCGCAGCTCGCCGAGCCGCTCACCGCTGGTGGAGAACTGCTCCGCGAGGACGGCCCCGGGGTGCTCGCGGGGCACCAGGGCCAGGACGGTCCGGCCGGTCGCGGTGTGGGCGGGTACGACCGTGACGTCCGCGTCGTAGGCCCACGGCACGGCCGTCTGCACCCCGTCCAGCACCCAGGCCTCGCCGTCCTGCCGTGCGGTCACGGCGAGCTCGGCCGGGTCGTGGCCGGTGCGGCCGTGCGCGGCGACGGTCAGCACGATCTCGCCCCGGCCGGCCCGGGCGAGCAGGGCGGACCTCGCCTCGTCGCTGCCGAAGGCCTGGACGGCCGCCGCTGCCGCGCTGCTCTCCAGCAGCGGCACCCTGGCCAGCACCCGCGCCGACTCCCGCAGCACCAGGCACAGCGCGACGGCGTCCAGGCCGGCCCCGCCGTACCGCTCGTCGAGCAGCAGGCTCAGCAGGTCCGCTCGGGCGAGCCCGGCCCACAGGGCGTGGTCGTGGGTGTCGGCGACGGCGCCGGGGGTGAGGGCGGGGCTGGGCACGGCGTCCGGGGCGACCCCGGCGAACACGCCCTTCGCCGCCTCGGCCGCCGCCTGCTGCTCCTCGGTGAAGGTGAAGTCCACGGTGCCTGTCCTTCCGGGCCGATCCCGTTGAGCTGACGGGGCGTCAAGATAGAACAGGTTCTAGAAGAAGGGAATGGGCGTACGGGCGGGCGCCGTAGGGTGTCCCTCCTGTGGGCGACCTGCCGAGGCGCCCTGTGGATAACCTGCGGGGGTCCCCTGTGGACCAGGGGGACCGCCGCTCCCGGGCGGTCGCGGGCGCCGTACGGTCGGCTTCCGTGGTGTGGCGACGGCCACGGCCGGAACCGGCCGACAGGGGCTGTGCCGGGGTGGGTGGCCTGAGTACCGTGCCCGTGCCGACGCCGCGCGGTGGTGTGCGGGCGCTACGACGGACCGGGATCTGGAACGGGGCGGAATTGGACGCGTACGACGAGGGCTCGAACGCCCGGCACGGGCCGGACGGCCCGTCCGGCCCGTCCGGGCTCGCCGAACCGGGTCCGCCCGACCCGCCCCGATCCGGCATCGCCGCGCTCTCCCTCCCCGGTCAGATCGGTGTCGCGCTGGCGCTCGCGGTCGTCGCGATCGGGGTCTGTGTGCATATCGCGATGACGTTCCTGCACGTCGCGCCGGCGAACACGGTCACCAAGGAGCACGGCCGGGCCGTGGATGACTGGATCTATCCGGAGTTCGAGCAGAACTGGAAGCTCTTCGCCCCGAACCCGCTCCAGCAGGACATCTCGATCCAGGCCCGCGCCGAGGTCCGCGGCGCGGACGGCGAGAAGCTGAGCACCGGCTGGTACGACCTGTCCGCCGAGGACGGCCGGGCCATCGACGGCAATCTGCTGCCCAGCCACACCCAGCAGAACGAGCTGCGCCGCGCCTGGGACTTCTTCACCGCGACGCACGACAGCGAGAGCCGCCCGGTCGGCATGCGCGGCTCACTCTCCGAGTCGTATCTGCGCCGGATCGTGGTGCTGCGCCTCGACCGCGACGACGCGGCGGGCGCCTCGGCCGGGGACGGCGGTGTCATCGAACGCGTCCAGGTCCGCTCCCGCACCACCAATGTGCCCCCGCCGAAGTGGAGCCGGGAGAAGGTCTCCACGACGCCGGCCTACCGCGAACTGCCCTGGTGGCCGGTGCCGCGGGACGAGGCCCGGGGAGGCGTGCGGTGAACAGCTTCTCCCTGGCCGTCTCGCGCGGCATCGCCCGTGTCACCGAGGCCGCCCTCGGCCCGTACCAGACGGCCGTGATCCGTATCGGCTTCAGCGCGACCTGGCTGCTGTTCCTGCTGCGCGAGCTGCCCCACCGCCACGAGCTCTACGGTCCCGACGGGCCCTGGAGCTGGGGTCTCGCCGAGCAGCTGATCGGGAGCAACAAGGCCTTCACCACCCTGATGTGGTCGGACGGCCGGATCTGGTTCGAGCTCGTCTACGCGCTCGCGATCCTGTCCAGCGCCCTGCTGCTGCTGGGCTGGCGCACCCGCACCATGTCGGTGCTGTTCATGGTCGGCGTGCTGTCGCTGCAGAACCGCAGTGTCTTCATGGGCGACGGCGGCGACAACGTGCTGCACCTGATGTCGATCTACCTGGTCTTCACGCGCTGCGCCCAGGTGTGGTCGCTGGACGCCCGGCGGGCCTCGCGCGCCCGGGACGCCCGAGCGCGCGGCGACCGGGTCAGGGACCTGACCGGCCCGGCCCTGTGGGGCGTGCTCGGGTTCGCGCTGCTCGCGGCGACCCTGGCCGGCCGGATGGACGGCGACGATCTGCTGATACCCGTGCTGCTGTGGACCGTGTGGGCGGCGCAGGCCCTGTGGTGGCTGGTCGGGCGCCGCGCGCAGTCCGGCGAACCGCGGATCCTGCTCGACGTCGTCGCCAACATCGTGCACAACGGTGCCCTGCTCGTGATCATGGCCGAGGCGTGCCTGATCTACGCGACGGCCGGCTGGTACAAGATCCAGGGTTCCCGCTGGCAGGACGGCACCGCCGTCTACTACCCGCTCCACCTGGAGTACTTCTCGCCCTGGCCCGCCCTCGCCGACCTGCTCTCCGCCAGCGGCGCGCTGGTGATGCTCGTGACCTACGGGACGGTCCTCGTGCAGGTCGCCTTCCCGTTCACGCTGTTCAACCGGCGGGTGAAGAACGTCCTGCTGGCGCTCATGATCACCGAGCACGCCGTGATCGCCGTCGTCCTCGGCCTGCCGTTCTTCTCGCTGGCGATGATCGCGGCGGACGCGGTGTTCCTGCCGACGTCCTTCCTGCGCCGCCTGGGCGGCCGGGCGGCACGCGCGCGTGACCGGCTGCTGCGCCGGCGCGGTGGGCGCAAACCGGTGCCCGAGCAGCTCACCCCCGAGAGTTCCCAGGCCACGCACGTAGGCTTCGGGGCATGACCGACCCCGTGACCGTCTGGCACCGGCTCGCCGGCAGCACCGTCCTGCTCGACGGCTTCCACGCCCTCAAGCATGCGGTGCGGTTCGGCGCCGAGGTGCCGGTGGCGGTCACCGCCGACCGGGCGGCCGCACTCGACCTCGCCGACGAGCTGGCCCCGGACGTACGGGAGGCGCTGGGCGCACTGCTCGCGGAGGTGCCGTACGAGACGTACGCGTCGTTCGTGCCGCGCCCGCACCCCACCGCCGTGGCCGCGCTCGCCGTGCGCCCCTCCCGCGAGTCCAACCTCGCGCGGCTGGCGCACACGCCCCGCGCCACCCCGGTCGTGGTCCTCGACAATCCGCGCAACCTGGGCAACGCGGGGGCGGTGATCCGCCTGGCCGCCGGCTTCGGCGCGACCGGCGTGGTGACGACCGGGACGGTCGACCCCTGGCATCCGACGGTCGTACGCGGCGGGGCGGGCCTGCACTTCGCGACGGCGGTGGAACGGCTGGAGGTCCCCGACCTGCCGCCCGGCCCGCTGTTCGCCCTCGACCCGGAGGGCGACGACATCCGGGGCATCAAGCTCCCGGACGACGCCGTCCTCGCGTTCGGCTCGGAACGCACGGGCCTGTCGACGGACCTACGCGCCCGTGCGGACCAGTTGCTGTCCCTGCCGATGCGCCCGCAGGTCAGCAGCTACAACCTGGCGACGAGCGTGGCGATGACGCTGTACCACTGGAGCTGCACGAGCTCCTAGGCCTCCCGCCGCACCTCGACAACGCGGAACCGGTTGGCGACGAACGCCCCGTCACACAGCGCCGCACTGGCCGCAGGGTTACCTCCCGACCCATGGAAGTCGGAGAACGCGGCCGTCTGGTTCACATACACCCCGCCCGTCAGATTCAGCGACAACTGCGCCGCCTCCTCCAGACAGGCCTCCCGCACGTCCTGCTCGACCTCCGGGTCGGTCGTGTACGCCCCGACGGTCATCGCACCCTTCTCCCGAACGGTCCGCCGCAGCAACTCCACCGCGTCCGAGGCCGAATCGACGGCGACGGCGAAGGACACCGGCCCGAAGCACTCGCTCATGTACGCGGCCTCCGCGTCCGGCTTGGCCCCGTCCAGCTTCACGATCACCGGCGTCCGCACGACCGCACCGGGGAAGTCGGGGTTGGTGATCTCCCGGGACGCCAGGGCCACCTCACCGAGACCCGGCGCGGCCTCCAGACGGGCCTTCACGTCCGGGGTGACGATCGCACCGAGCAGCGCGTTCGCCCGGGCGTCGTCGCCGAGCAGGCCGTCGACCGACTTGGCGAGGTCGGCGACCACCTCGTCGTAGGACTTGGGGCCCTGGTCCGTGGAGATGCCCTCCCGGGGGACGAGCAGGTTCTGCGGGGTCGTGCACATCTGGCCGCTGTACAGGGACAGCGAGAACGCCAGGTTGGAGAGCATGCCCTTGTAGTCGGCCGTGGAGTGGACGACGACGGTGTTGACGCCGGCCTTCTCCGTGTAGACCTGCGCCTGGCGGGCGTTGGCCTCCAGCCAGTCGCCGAACTCGGTCGAGCCCGTGTAGTCGATGATCCGGACCTCGGGGCGCGTCGCCAGGGTCTTGGCGATGCCCTCGCCGGGGCGCTCGGCGGCCAGCGCGACCAGGTTCGGGTCGAAGCCCGTCTCGGCGAGCACCTCGCGCGCGACCAGCACCGTGAGCGCGAGCGGCAGCACCGCGCGCGGGTGGGGCTTGACCAGGACCGCGTTGCCCGTGGCGAGGGAGGCGAACAGGCCCGGGTAGCCGTTCCACGTCGGGAAGGTGTTGCAGCCGATCACCAGGGCGATGCCGCGCGGGACCGGCGTGAACTGCTTGGTCATGGCCAGCGGGTCGCGCTTGCCCTGCGGCTTGGTCCACTCGGCGTTGTCGGGCGTGCGCACCTGCTCCACGTACGCGTACGCCACCGCCTCCATGCCGCGGTCCTGCGCGTGCGGCCCGCCCGCCTGGAACGCCATCATGAAGGCCTGGCCGGAGGTGTGCATGACCGCGTGCGCGAACTCGTGCGTCCGGTCGCTGATGCGCTTGAGGATCTCCAGGCAGACCACCGCGCGCTGCTCCGCGCCCGCGTCCCGCCAGGCCCGCTGTCCGGCCTTCATGGCGGGCAGCAGCACGTCGAGGTCAGCGTGCGGGTACGTCACGCCCAGGTCGACGCCGTACGGGGACGTCTCGGCGCCCACCCAGTCGTCCGTGCCCGGCTGGCCGAGGTCGAGGCGGGAGCCGAGCAGGGCGTCGAAGGCGGCCTTGCCCGCCGCGGCGTCCAGGCTGCCGTGCTCCCCGTAGGCCTTGGGGTGCTCGGGGTGCGGGGACCAGTACGCGCGCGTGCGGATCGCTTCCAGCGCCTGGTCGAGGGTGGACCGGTGCCGGGCGATCAGCTCGTGCGCCGAGAGTGCGGCGGTCATGGGTGACCATCTCCTCGTCTCAAGAACTCTTCGTCGAGTTCATGACCTGGGCAGAAACCTGGGCAGGAACACTCGGACAGAGCTAGAGTAACCGAACGATCGGTCGGTTCAAGGGGGTCCGCCGTATCTGTGGAAAACCCCGTGCGGGAGGATCGCGCACATGACAGCACTCGACCTCAGCAGCCCCGTGGCCGTCGTCGGCACCGGCACCATGGGCCAGGGCATCGCCCAGGTCGCGCTGGTCGCGGGCCATCCCGTACGGCTGTACGACACCGTCCCCGGGCGGGCACGGGAGGCGGCCGACGAGATCGGCGCGCGCCTGGACCGGCTCGTGGCGAAGGAGCGGCTCACCGCAGCCGACCGGGACGCCGCCCACGCCCGGCTGCTGCCCGCCGAGGCCCTCGCCGAGCTCGCGGACTGCGCCCTGGTCGTCGAGGCGGTCCTGGAGCGGCTGGACGTCAAGCAGGACCTGTTCCGCGAGCTGGAGGGCATCGTCGCCGACGACTGCCTGCTCGCCACCAACACCTCGTCCCTGTCCGTCACCGCCATCGGCGGCGCCCTGCGCTCCCCCGGCCGCTTCGTCGGCCTGCACTTCTTCAACCCGGCGCCGCTGCTGCCGCTGGTCGAGGTCGTCTCCGGGTTCGCCACCGACGTCTCGTCGGCCACGCGCGCGTACGAGACCGCCCGCGCCTGGGGCAAGACGCCGGTCGCCTGCGCGGACACCCCCGGCTTCATCGTCAACCGCATCGCCCGGCCCTTCTACGCCGAGGCCTTCGCGGTGTACGAGGCGCAGGGCGCCGACCCGGCCACCATCGACGCCGTGCTGCGCGAGTCGGGCGGCTTCCGGATGGGCGCCTTCGAGCTGACGGATCTGATCGGCCAGGACGTCAACGAGTCCGTCACGCAGTCGGTCTGGCGGTCCTTCTTCCAGGACGTGCGCTTCACCCCGTCCCTCGCCCAGCGGCGCCTGGTCGAGTCCGGCCGGCTGGGCCGCAAGACCGGCCAGGGCTGGTACGACCACGAGGACGGCGCCGAGATCCCGGAGCCGGACACGGCGGAGCGGCGGCAGCCGCCCGCGTACGTCGTCGCCGAGGGCGACCTGGGCCCGGCGTCCGACCTGCTCGCGCTGATCCGCGAGGCGGGCATCCCGGTCCGCGACGAGGACGACGACAACGGCACCCGCATGGTGCTGCCGAGCGGCGGCCAGCTCGCCCTCGCCGACGGGCAGACCTCCGTGGAGTTCCGGGACGTCGTCTACTTCGACCTCGCCCTCGACTACCGCAAGGCCACCCGGATCGCCCTGGCCGCCTCCCAGGACACCTCCCCGCAGACCCTCGCCGAGGCCATCGGCCTCTTCCAGGCGCTGGGCAAGCGGGTCAGCCTCATCGGCGACGTACCCGGCATGATCGTCGCCCGCACGGTCGCGCGGATCATCGACCTGGCACACGACGCGGTCGCCAAGGGCGTGGCCACCGAGGAGGACATCGACACCGCGATGCGCCTCGGCGTCAACTACCCCCTGGGCCCCTTCGAGTGGAGCCGGAAACTCGGCCGCTACTGGGCCTACGCGCTCCTGGACGACCTCCACATGCGCGACCCCTCGGGGCGCTACACGCCGTCCCTCGCGCTGTACCGCCACGCCCACGCCTCCGACAAGCGGGAGGGCACAGCCTCATGACCACCGCCAAACGCGACACGTACACCCCGGACACCCTGCTGTCCGTCGCCGTCCAGGTGTTCAACGAGCGCGGCTACGACGGCACCTCCATGGAGCACCTCTCCAAGGCGGCCGGCATCTCCAAGTCGTCGATATACCACCACGTCGCCGGCAAGGAGGAGCTGCTGCGCCGCGCCGTGAGCCGGGCCCTGGACGGCCTCTTCGGGATCCTCGAGGAGGAGCACGCGCGCGTGGGGCGGTCCGCCGGGCGCCTGGAGTACGTCGTCCGGCGCATGGTCGAGGTGCTCATAGCCGAGCTGCCCTACGTGACCCTGCTGCTGCGGGTGCGCGGCAACACGGACACCGAGCGGTGGGCCCTGGAGCGGCGCCGCGACTTCGACCACCGGGTGGCCGACCTGATCAAGGCGGCGGCCGCGGACGGGGACGTGCGCGGCGACATAGAGGTCCGGCTGGTGACCAGGCTGGTCTTCGGAATGATCAACTCGATCGTGGAGTGGTACCGGCCGGACGGGCGGGGCATGAACGAGCGCGAGGTGGCCGACGCGGTGGTGCGGCTGGCGTTCGGGGGGCTCGGCAAGGACGCCTGAGCTCACCCGAGCTCACCCCTGAGGTTCCAGGTCCTCCTCCTCGAACACCAGCAGCGTGCGGGTGCTGAGCACCTGCGGAATCGCCTGGAGGCGGGTCAGCACCAGTTCGCGCAGGGCCCGGTTGTCGGACACGTGCACCAGCAGCAGCACGTCGAAGTCCCCGCCCACCAGGGCGATGTGGGAGGCGCCCGGAAGCTGTCTGAGCTCCTCGCGCACCGTGCGCCAGGAGTTCTGCACGATCTTCAGCGTGATGTACGCGGACGTCCCCTGACCGGCCCGCTGGTGGTCGACGCGGGCGCCGAAGCCGCGGATGACACCGTCCTCGACGAGCCGGTTGATGCGGGCGTAGGCGTTGGCGCGCGAGACGTGGACCCGTTCGGCGACCGACCGTATCGAGGCGCGGCCGTCCGCCTGGAGCATGCGCAGGATGTCCTGATCTATGGCGTCCAGGGGCCGCGGCGGCGGCAGTACGGCGCCGGCGTCCTGCCCTTCGGCCATTTGTTCAGATGCCACCTGCGCCGACCTCCCTACCATGGACGTACTGCGTCCATCACAGGCTGTGGAGAACCGTTTGTCCACAGCCTGAGGCCACCCATAGCCAAATTGTGCCGTCGACCGAACAATCGGTAGGTGAGGCGGGTCACAGCCGACCCGCCTTCCGTAGCCGCTCCCACGAGGAGGTGCCGTCATGACGGTCATGGAGCAGCGGGGCGCGTACCGGCCGACCCCGCCGCCCGCCTGGCAGCCCCGCATGGATCCCGCGCCGCTGCTGCCCGACGCCGAGCCGTACCGCGTCCTCGGCACCGAGGCCGCCGCGAAGGCCGACCCGGAACTGCTGCGGACGCTGTACGCGCAGCTCGTCCGCGGCCGCCGCTACAACGCGCAGGCCACCGCCCTCACCAAGCAGGGCCGCCTCGCCGTCTACCCGTCCACCACCGGCCAGGAGGCCTGCGAGGTCGCCGCCGCGCTCGTGCTGGAGGAGCGGGACTGGCTCTTCCCGAGCTACCGCGACACGCTCGCCGTGGTGGCCCGCGGGGTGGACCCCGTCGAGGCCCTCACGCTGCTGCGCGGCGACTGGCACACCGGCTACGACCCGTACGAGCACCGGGTCGCCCCCCTGTGCACCCCGCTCGCCACGCAGTTGCCGCACGCCGTGGGCCTCGCGCACGCCGCCCGCCTCAAGGGCGACGACGTGGTCGCGCTGGCCATGGTCGGCGACGGCGGCACCAGCGAGGGCGACTTCCACGAGGCGCTGAACTTCGCCGCCGTCTGGCAGGCCCCGGTCGTCTTCCTGGTGCAGAACAACGGCTTCGCGATCTCCGTCCCGCTCGCCAAGCAGACCGCGGCCCCGTCGCTGGCCCACAAGGCCGTCGGCTACGGCATGCCCGGCCGCCTGGTCGACGGCAACGACGCCGCGGCCGTGCACGAGGTGCTCTCCGACGCCGTACGGCACGCGCGCGCCGGCGGCGGTCCCACCCTGGTCGAGGCGATCACCTACCGCGTGGACGCCCACACCAACGCCGACGACGCCACCCGCTACCGCGGTGACGCCGAGGTCGAGACCTGGCGCGAGCACGACCCGATCCAACTGCTGGAGCGGGAGCTGACCGAGCGCGGCCTGCTCGACGAGGCCGGCAAGCAGGCCGCGCGGGACGCCGCCGAGGCGATGGCCGCCGACCTGCGCGCGCACATGAACCAGGACCCGGCACTCGACCCGATGGACCTGTTCACCCACGTCTACGCCGAACCCACCTCCCAGCTCCGCGAGCAGCGGGACCAGGTGCGGGCCGAGCTGGCGGCCGAGGCCGAGGCCGAGACCGAGCCGGACGGGAGCACGCACCGATGACCACCGTCGCCGTCAAGCCGGCCACCATGGCGCAGGCCCTCACGCGCGCGCTGCGCGACGCCATGGCCGCCGACCCCGCCGTGCACGTCATGGGCGAGGACGTCGGCACCCTCGGCGGCGTCTTCCGCGTCACCGACGGACTCGCGAAGGAGTTCGGCGAGGACCGCTGCACGGACACCCCGCTGGCCGAGGCGGGCATCCTCGGCACGGCCGTCGGCATGGCGATGTACGGCCTCAGGCCGGTCGTGGAGATGCAGTTCGACGCGTTCGCCTATCCGGCGTTCGAACAGCTCATCTCGCACGTGGCCCGCATGCGCAACCGCACCCGCGGCAAGATGCCGCTGCCGATCACCATCCGCGTCCCCTACGGCGGCGGCATCGGCGGCGTGGAGCACCACAGCGACTCCTCCGAGGCGTACTACATGGCGACTCCGGGGCTCCATGTGGTCACGCCCGCCACCGTCGCCGACGCCTACGGCCTGCTGCGCGCCGCCATCGCCTCCGACGACCCGGTCGTCGTCCTGGAGCCGAAGCGGCTGTACTGGTCGAAGGACTCCTGGAACCCCGAGGAGCCGACGCCCGTTGAACCGATAGGCCGCGCGGTGGTGCGGCGCTCGGGCCGGAGCGCCACGCTCATCACGTACGGGCCGTCCGTACCCGTCTGCATGGAGGCGGCCGAGGCGGCCCGGGCCGAGGGCTGGGACCTCGAAGTCGTCGACCTGCGCTCCCTGGTGCCGTTCGACGACGAGACGGTGTGCGCCTCGGTGCGGCGGACGGGACGCGCGGTCGTCGTCCACGAGTCGGGTTCCTTCGGGGGCCCGGGCGGGGAGATCGCGGCCCGGGTCACGGAGCGCTGCTTCCACCACCTGGAGGCGCCGGTGCTGCGCGTCGCCGGGTTCGACGTCCCGTATCCGCCGCCGATGCTGGAGCGCCACCACCTGCCCGGTGTGGACCGGATCCTGGACGCCGTGGGGCGCCTGCAGTGGGAGGCCGAGAGCTGATGGCACACGCTTCTGGAATTCACAGCTTGGAGTTCAAGCTGCCCGACCTCGGTGAGGGCCTCACCGAGGCAGAAATCGTGCGTTGGCTGGTCGAGGTCGGAGACCTCGTCGCCATCGACCAGCCGGTCGTCGAGGTCGAGACGGCCAAGGCGATGGTCGAGGTGCCCTGCCCCTACGGCGGTGTGGTCACGGCCCGCTTCGGCGAGGAGGGCACGGAACTGCCCGTAGGCGCTCCGCTGATCACGGTGGCGGTGGGGGAACGGACACCGTCCGGCGGCGATGCGGAAGGGGCCGGTACCGAGAGCTCGGGGAACGTCCTGGTCGGATACGGCACCTCCGAGGCACCCGCGCGGCGACGCAGGGTGCGGCAGGAGCGGGGCACCGGTGCCGCCCCCACCCCCGCGGTGAACGGGCGGGCAGGCGTCCCCGAGGCCGAGGACGGCCCCCTCCCCGTGATCTCGCCCCTGGTCCGCAGGCTGGCCCGGCAGAACGGCCTCGACCTGCGGGAGCTGACCGGCTCCGGACCCGACGGGCTGATCCTGCGGGCGGACGTGGAGTACGCCCTGCGCGCCGCACCCCGCCCCGCCGCGACAGCGGCCCCCGCACCCCGGCCCACCGCGACAGCCGCCCCGGGCGAGATCCGTACGCCCCTCAAGGGCATGCGGGGCGCCGTCGCCGACAAGCTGTCCCGCAGCCGCCGCGAGATCCCCGACGCGACCTGCTGGGTCGACGCCGACGCCACGGAACTCATGCGGGCACGGACGGCCATGAACACGGCCGGCGGGCCGAAGATCTCCCTCCTGGCCCTGCTGGCCCGTATCTGCACCGCGGCCCTCGCCCGCTTCCCGGAGCTCAACTCCACCGTGGACGCGCAGGCCAGGGAGGTCGTCCAGTTCGGCCACGTGCATCTGGGCTTCGCGGCGCAGACCGACCGGGGGCTCGTGGTCCCGGTGGTCAGGGACGCGCACGCGCGGGACGCCGAGTCGCTGACCGCGGAGTTCGCCCGGCTGACCGAGGCGGGCCGGACCGGGACACTGACCCCCGGCGAACTCACCGGCGGGACCTTCACGTTGAACAACTACGGAGTCTTCGGCGTCGACGGCTCCACACCGATCATCAACCACCCCGAGGCCGCCATGCTCGGCGTCGGACGCATCGTCCCCAAGCCCTGGGTGCACGAGGGCGAGCTGGCGGTGCGGCAGGTCGTCCAGCTCTCGCTGACCTTCGACCACCGGGTGTGCGACGGCGGCACGGCGGGCGGCTTCCTGCGCTACGTGGCGGACTGCGTGGAACAACCGGCGGTGCTGCTGCGGACGCTGTGATTCCGCTCCGGCGCGCGGCCGTTCCCGGTGATCGCGTCGGTTCCCCCGCGTTCCATGTGATCGCGGGGGCACGCATACTCGGGGGGTGACCGCGTACGAGCCTCCCGGTGAACCCGGCGTCGGCTCCGGCCCCGCGCAGGGGACGGACCCCGCCGCCTACGACGCCGTCGTGCTCGCCGGCGGCGCCGCCCGGCGCCTCGGGGGCGCCGACAAACCCGGCGTGCGCGTCGGCGGGCGGGCCCTGCTCGATCGTGTGCTCGCCGCGTGCGGCGGCGCCCGAACCACCGTCGTCGTGGCCGCGACCCGGCCGACGGCACGGCCCGTGACCTGGGCCCGCGAGGACCCGCCCGGCGGCGGACCGCTCGCCGCGCTCGACGCCGGGCTCCGGCACACCACGGCGGAGCACGTCGTGGTGCTCTCCGCCGACCTGCCCTTCCTTCAGGAGCGGACCGTCGGCCGGCTGCTGGGCACGCTGCGGGGGAGCGCCGCCGACGGCGTGCTGCTGACCGACCCCGACGGCCGCGACCAGCCGCTCGTCGCCGCGTACCGCACACGGCGGCTGCGCGAGACGCTCGCCCTCCTCGCCGACCGGCACGGCAGCCCGCACGGTCTTCCCCTGCGGCGCCTCACCGCCGAGCTGAACCTCACCCGCATCTCCGATCCCGTCGCGTCTTTCGACTGCGACACCTGGGACGACATCGCCTCCGCCAGGGCACGCATCAGGGAGCATGGGCACGTGTTGGATGAATGGATTTCCGCGGTCAAGGACGAGCTGGGGATCGACCTCGACGTCGATACGAAAGAGCTGCTCGACCTCGCCCGCGACGCCGCCCATGGTGTGGCCAGGCCCGCCGCGCCGCTGACCACCTTCCTCGTCGGCTATGCGGCCGCGCGGGTCGGCGGAGGCCCCGAGGCGGTCGCCGAGGCCGCCCGCAAGGCCGTGGCCCTCGCCGCCCGCTGGGCGCAGGAGAGCACCCCGAAAGCCCCGGGGGACCGGCCCGACGTCGCCCCCGACGCGACGCCCGACACCCGCCCGGACGCCGGATGACCCCGCGCTCCACCCGCACCGGTGAGGACGCCGAAGATCTCGACGTCGAGGAGGTGCTCGCCCTCGTGAACAGCAGCAGCGGCACCCCCCTGCCCGACCCCGCCGCACGAGGTGAGAAGGACGGCACCGGCACACCCCGGAAGCCGGAGACCCGGCACCGGGCCACCCCTTGGCCTCAGGCCCGGGACATCGCCGAACGCGCCGCCCGGACCGCGACCCGGGCCGTCCGCCGCGACCCCGTCTCCGTGCCGCTCGACGCGGCCCTCGGCCTCACCCTGGCCACCCCCCTCGACGCCCTCACCGACCTCCCCTCCTTCGACACCTCCGCGATGGACGGCTGGGCGGTCTGCGGGCCCGCCCCCTGGGACGTACGGGAGGAGGGCGTCCTGGCCGGGCACACCGCTCAGGCGCCCCTGACCGACGGCGAGGCCGTGCGGATCGCCACCGGCGCCCGCATCCCCGTGGACACCACGGCCGTCCTGCGCAGCGAGCACGGCCGCACCGACGACAAGGGCCGTCTGCACGCGACCAGGGGCGTCGCCCCCGGCCAGGACATCCGGCCCCGGGGCCAGGAATGCCGCACCGGCGACCAGCTCCTGCCCGTCGGCACCCTCGTCACCCCGGCCGTCCTCGGACTCGCCGCCGCGGCCGGATACGACACGGTCACCGCCGTCCCCCGCGCCCGCGCCGAAGTCCTCGTCCTCGGCGACGAGTTGCTCACCGAAGGGCTGCCGCACGACGGTCTGATCCGGGACGCGCTCGGCCCGATGCTGCCGCCCTGGCTGCGCGCGCTCGGCGCCGAGGTCACCGTCGTACGACGCGTCCGCGACGACGCCTACGCCTTGCGCAGGGCGGTGACCGCGTCCGACGCCGACGTCATCGTCACCACCGGCGGCACCGCCGCGGGCCCCGTCGACCATGTCCACCCCACCCTGCGCCGTATCGGGGCCGAACTCCTCGTGGACGGCGTCAAGGTGCGCCCGGGCCACCCCATGCTGCTGGCCCGCATCACGGAGACCCAGCATCTCGTCGGGCTGCCGGGCAACCCGCTCGCGGCCGTCTCCGGACTGCTGACGCTCGCCGAGCCGCTGCTGCGGACCCTCGCGGCCCGCCCGGCCCCGGAGCCGTACACGCTGCCGCTCAGGGAGGCCGTGCACGGGCACCCGCACGACACCCGGCTCGTGCCCGTCGTCCTGCGCGGCGACCAGGCCGTGCCGCTGCACTACAACGGCCCCGCCATGCTGCGCGGCATCGCGGCGGCCGACGCGCTGGCCGTCGTGCCCCCCGGCGGCGCCCGTTCGGGGCAGGAGGCGGAACTGCTCGACCTGCCCTGGGCATCCGGCGGAATCGGGGTGTGTTTCACGTGAAACTTCCGGGCCAGGACGCGATTGCCCGCCAGGCGGACGAGCATCTGGTGACCTATCGGGTGAAACTCCCGAAGAAAGTGGTGGAGCACCCGATCCGCCAGGTCCTCAAGCGGCTCTCCATCGCACTGGCGGTCCTCGTCCTGACCGCGCTGATCGTCTACGCCGACCGCGACGGCTACAACGACAACGCGGGCGGCGGCATCACCCTCCTCGACGCCTTCTACTACGCGACCGTCACCCTCTCCACCACGGGCTACGGCGACATCACCCCCGCAAGCGATGCCGCCCGGCTCACGAACATCCTCGTCATCACGCCCCTGCGCGTGCTGTTCCTGATCATCCTGGTCGGCACCACCCTCGAAGCCCTCACCGAACGCACGCGGGAGGAGTGGCGACTGACCCGCTGGAGGTCCACGTTGCGCGATCACACCGTCGTCGTCGGTTTTGGCACGAAGGGCAGGTCGGCGATCCGGACCGTCTGCGCGACGGGCCTGAAGAAGGAACAGGTGGTCGTGGTCGACCCCAGTTCCAAGGTCGTCGACGCCGCGACCGCGGAGGGCTACGCGGGCATCGTCGGGGACGCGACCCGCAGCGAGGTGCTGAAGCAGGCCGAGGTGCACAAGGCGCGCCAGATCATCATCGCGACCCAGCGCGACGACACGGCGGTCCTGGTGACGCTGACGGCCCGGCAGCTCAACCGCGGGGCGAAGATCGTGGCCACGGTGCGGGAGGAGGAGAACGCGCCGCTGCTCAAGCAGTCCGGCGCCGACGGTGTGGTCACCAGCGCCAGCGCCGCCGGCCGCCTGCTCGGCCTGTCCGTGCTCAGCCCCTCCGCCGGCATGGTGATGGAGGACCTCATTCAGCAGGGCAGCGGGCTCGACATCGTCGAACGGCCGGTCGTCAAGGCCGAGGTGGGCAAGACCCCGCGCGAGATCGCCGACCTGGTGGTCAGTGTCATACGCGGCCACCGGGTGCTCGGCTACGACGATCCGGCCGTGGGGAGACTGGAGTTGACCGACCGTCTCATCACGATCGTGCGGAAGACACCGGCCACACAGGTCGCCCCCGACATCCGTCCGATGCCGCCGATGCCCCGCAACTGATCAGGCTCTATTTCCGGTTGTACAGCCGCATCGTGATCGGCCCGAAGACCAGCACGAACAGTCCGGCCCAGCCCAGCGACCAGGCGACCTCGTCGGCCGGCCAGTCGCCGCCCATCAGGCCGCGCACCGCCGACGCCAGATGGGTGATGGGGCTGTTGTTCACGAACGCCTGGAGCCAGCCCGGCATCGTCGACGGGTCGACGAACACGTTGGACAGGAAGGTGAGCGGGAAGATCACCATCATGCTGACGCCCATCACCGACTTCTCGGTGCGCAGCATCAGCCCGAACATCGTCCAGATCCACGAGAAGGCGAACGAGAAGAGCACCAGCAGGGCGATGCCGGCGAGCACACCGCCGATCCCGCCGTCCGGCCGGTAGCCCAGGATGATGCCGACGGTGAGCATCACGACCGACGCGATCGTGTACCGCAGGGCGTCGCCGAGCAGATAGCCGACCATGGTCGACGGCCGCCAGATCGGCAGGGTGCGGAACCGGTCGAAGACGCCCTTCTCGATGTCCGTGTTGACGGAGACACCCGTGTACATCGTGATCATCACGACCGACATCACGAGGATGCCCGGCAGCAGGAACTGGATGTACTCCTCAGGCGAGCCGGCCAGCGCCCCGCCGAACAGGTAGGTGTACATCAGCACCATCATGATCGGGAACGCCGTGACGTCGAAGAGCTGCTCCGGCACGTGCTTGATCTTGAGGATCGCCCGCCAGCCGAAGGTCATCGAGGCCGACAAGGCGCTGGGCCGCGAGGGCCGCTCCTTGGCGATGAGCAGGGCCGCGAGGGACTCGGTGCTGACCGGGGCGAGTTCCTTGGCCTCGGTGGTCGTCGTGGTGCTCATGCCGCCACCTCGTCCTTCGGGTCGTGGGAGGGGCCGGAGCCGGCCGGGCGGTCCGGGGCGTGCGTGTCGTGCCCGGTGAGGGCGAGGAACACCTCGTCCAGGCTGGGCTGGCCCAGCGAGAAGTTGTCGACGGTGATCCCGGCGGTGGCCAGCTCGCTCAGCGCCCGAGACGCCTGCTGGGCCGCGGTGTCGTCGCTCGCCGCCGCACCGAGGCGGGCCGTCAGGGCCACCGGGTCGTGCTCAAGCTGCACCTGCGCGTCGAGGGTCCGGCGCAGCAGCTCACCCGCGAGGACCCGTTGATCCGGATCTCTCAGCCGTAGATGGACCGATCCGGCGCCGACGGACGACTTCAGCTCGCCCTTGGTGCCCTCGGCGATCACTCGGCCGCGGTCGATGACGGCGATCCGGGACGCGAGCTGGTCGGCCTCGTCCAGATACTGAGTGGTCAGCAGCACGGTGGTGCCCTGGGCGACCACGGCCCGCACGATGTCCCACACCTGGTTGCGGCTGCGTGGATCGAGGCCGGTGGTCGGCTCGTCGAGGAACAGCAGGTCGGGGGTGCTGAGGATGGACGCGGCGATGTCGATCCGCCTCCGCATACCGCCCGAGTAGTGCTTGACCTGCTTCGCGGCGGCCTCCGTGAGCCCGAAGGCCTCCAGGAGCTGGGCGGCGCGGTCCCGGGCGGCCTTCTTGTGGTGGCCGAGCAGCCGGCCCAGCAGGACCAGGTTCTCGGTGCCGGTGAGGTCCTCGTCCACCGACGCGTACTGGCCGGTGAGGCTCACCCGGGCGCGCACCTCGTCCGCCTCGCGGACGATGTCGTGGCCGAAGACATGCGCTTCGCCGCCGTCCGGCCGCAGGAGTGTGGCGAGCATTTTCACGGTGGTGGTCTTGCCGGCGCCGTTCGGGCCGAGAACGCCGTAGACCGTGCCCGCGGGCACGGACAGGTCGACTCCGTCGACGGCCCTGGTCTCGCCGAACGTCTTCACCAGGCCCGCGGTCTCGATCGCCAGGCCGGACGTCTGCGTGCTCATGCTTCGGGTCCTTCCGAGTACGTGGGCTACGCATGGGGAGACCTTTACCGTCGCGCAAACTCATCGGTCCCGCACATGGGTTTTCGCCAGAACCGGACCGATGACGTAGGAGTACCGAGGAGTACCGTCCCAGTCATGTATGCGATCACGATTCCCGAACCTGGTGGGCCCGAGGCGCTGGTCTGGGACGAGGTCCCGGATCCCGTGCCCGGCGAGGGCGAGGTCCTGGTCGAGGTGACGGCCGGTGCCGTCAACCGGGCCGACATCCTGCAGCGGCAGGGCTTCTACGACCCGCCGCCCGGCACGCCCCCCTACCCCGGCCTGGAGTGCTCCGGGCGGATCGCCGGGATCGGCACCGGCGTCTCCGGGTGGAGCGTGGGCGACGAGGTGTGCGCGCTGCTCTCCGGCGGCGGTTACGCCGAGAAGGTGGTGGTCCCGGCCGGACAGCTGCTGCCCGTGCCCGAGGGCGTCGGTCTGCGGCAGGCCGCGGCACTGCCCGAGGTGACCTGCACCGTCTGGTCGAACGTCTTCATGATCGCCCATCTGCGCCCCGGCGAGACGCTCCTCGTGCACGGCGGCTCCAGCGGCATCGGCACCATGGCGATCCAGCTCGCCAAGGCCGTCGGTGCCAGGGTCGCCGTCACGGCGGGCACCAAGGAGAAGCTGGACCGGTGCGCCGAACTGGGCGCCGACATCCTGGTCAACTACCGCGAGCAGGACTTCGTCGAAGAGGTCAGGAAGGCCACGGACGGCGCCGGTGCCGACGTCATCCTCGACAACATGGGCGCCAAGTACCTGGAGCGCAACGTCAAGGCCCTCGCCGTCAACGGCCGGCTCGCGATCATCGGCATGCAGGGCGGCGTCAAGGGCGAGCTGAACATCGGCGCGCTGCTCGCCAAGCGCGCCGCGATCAGCGCGACGTCCCTGCGGGCCCGGCCGCTGGAGGAGAAGGCGGCCATCGTCGCGGCCGTGCGCGAACACGTCTGGCCCCTGTTCTCCGGCGGCCACCTGCGCCCGGTCATCGACCGCGAACTCCCCATGCGCGACGCCGCCACCGCCCACCAGGTCGTGGAGGACAGCGGCCACATCGGCAAGGTACTGCTGATCGCACCGCAGGACGCCTGAAACGGGCCTCAGGGGCGGCGCGGCCCGGGGGTGCTCGAGCGGGCCTCAGGCGCGTCCGCGGCCGGAGGGCGCTCGACAGTCGGCCTCGGACGGGGTGCGGCCCGGGGTGCTTGAAAGCGTGCCCCGAAAGCGTCCGCCGCCGGGGCGC
The DNA here is from genome assembly GCF_042674225.1 of Streptomyces sp. NPDC056948. Classification (NCBI taxonomy): domain Bacteria; kingdom Bacillati; phylum Actinomycetota; class Actinomycetes; order Kitasatosporales; family Streptomycetaceae; genus Streptomyces; species Streptomyces sp. NPDC056948. The sequence continues at coordinate 10,014 of NZ_JBHUQX010000012.1, read as the reverse complement.
TTGAAGCGGCACCAGCCGCGCTCGCAGCCGGGGCGTTTGAAGCGGGCCTCAGGGGTGGGGCAGCCCGGGGGTTGCTTGAGCGGGCCTCGGGCGCGTCCGTGGCCGGGGGGCGCTTGAGACGGCACAAGTGCGTCCGCGCCGCAGGGCGCGCTCGAAACGGCACCAGCCGCGCTCGCAGCCGGGGTGCTTGAAGCGGGCCTCAGGCGTGGCGCGGCCCGATGGCGCTCGAAGTCGGCCCAGCCGGGACGCGACCGCAGGGCTCTTGGAAAGGCCCGGGACATGGCCGACCGCGTGCCCTGCGCGCGCCTCAGCGGGAGGCCTACGAACGCCAGGCCCAGCCCGAGCCCGCCGCGTGCCCTGCGCGCGCCTCAGCGGGAGGCCACGAACGCCAGGCCCAGCCCGAGCCCGCCGCGTGCCCTGCGCGCGCCGCAGCCGGAGGCCGACGAACGCCAGGCCCAGCCCGAGCCCGCCGCGTGCCCTACGCGCGCCGCAGCCGGAGGCCGACGAACGCCAGGCCCAGCCCGAGCCCGCCGCGTGCCCTACGCGCGCCGCAGCCGGAGGCCGACGAACGCCAGGCCCAGTCCGAGTCCGATCAGTACCAGCCCGCTGCCCAGCGGCAGGATCCGCAGTACGGGCCCGACAGGCCGTTCGGCCTGTGCTGCGGCCTCGCGCGCGGGCGGTTCCGTCGGGGCGGAGGGTACGGGGACGGCCTCCCGGGAGGCCGTGGGCACGGCGGTGGCCTCACGGGCCTCCCGCTCCTCCTCGGCCCCCTCCGGGCGCCCCGGCCGCTCCCGTCCCTCACCGGCCCGGGTCCCGGCCCGCGAGGGCTCGCCGGACGCGGACGGGGCGGAGGGGGCGGCGACGGCCCCGGCCTCTTCGTCGTACGCGAGGACGGAACCGTGGGCCTGAACGGATCCGCAGGGTGAGACGACCGCACCCGCCCCCAAGGCGACCACCAGTACGGCCGCCCGCAGTGCGCGTAGCCATGGAGTCACGTTGGTGACCCCCTCCCGCCGTGCCCGGTAGGGCAATCCCGGCAAGTTCGGTCATTTAGAGGCAATCAGCCTCACATTCCCCCGGACCTCCGGCATTCCGGGTTCGGCCGACGGGCGGAATCGCTGCACAATCCGGTTATGTCGATACGTCACGGGCTGCTGGCGCTCCTGGCGGCCGGACCCCGCTACGGCTCACGCCTGCGCACCGACTTCGAGGCCCGCACCGGCGGGACCTGGCCGCTGAACATCGGGCAGGTCTACACGACGCTGGGCCGCCTGGAACGGGACGGGATGGTGGCCCAGGAGGGCGTCGACGAGGCGGGCCGGGCGCTGTACGCGCTCACCGAGGCGGGCCGGGCCGAGCTGCGCGCCTGGTACGCCCGCCCCGTGGAACGGGCGAGCCCGCCGCGCGACGAGCTGGCCATCAAGCTGGTGATGGCGGTCGGAGCGGACGGCGTCGACGTACGGGAGGTCGTCGAGGCCCAGCGCCGGCACGTGACGCAGGCGCTCCACGACCACGTGCGGCAGCGGGCCGAAGCCCTGGCCGGCGCGCCCGGGCACCCGCGGGAGATGGCCCGGCTGCTCGTCCTGGAGCAGCTCGTCTTCCAGGCCGAGGCCGAGGTCCGGTGGCTGGACCACTGCGAGGCCCGTCTGCTGCGTCTCACCCGTGAGGCGGAACCACCCTCCGGGGAGCAACCCGGGCACTGACCGATACGTCTGTCGAAACAGGGTGGATCAGCTTCCCGTGGGGGCACCACGGAGGTGAGGTGCAGGCGTGCGAGAGAATGGCGACATGGAGATGCCGAGAAACGAACGGTCGCCGGAGAGCCCGCAGATCCTGGTCGTGGGCCAGGACGGAATGGCGCTCGGTGGTGGCAGCGGAGACGAGGACTCCCGCGAGATCCCGGTCACGGAACAGGTGGAGCAGCCCGCCAAGGTCATGCGGATCGGCAGCATGATCAAGCAGCTGCTCGAAGAAGTGCGCGTGGCGCCCCTGGACGAGGCCAGCCGGGTCCGGCTCAAGGAGATCCACGCCAGCTCGGTGAAGGAGCTGGAGGACGGTCTGGCGCCCGAGCTGGTCGAGGAGCTGGAGCGGCTCTCCCTGCCCTTCACGGACGAGGCGACCCCCAGCGACGCGGAACTGCGCATCGCGCAGGCCCAGCTCGTCGGCTGGCTCGAGGGGCTCTTCCACGGGATCCAGACGACGCTGTTCGCCCAGCAGATGGCGGCCCGCGCCCAACTGGAGCAGATGCGCCGCGCCCTCCCGCCGGGCGCCGGCCACGAGGGCCTCGACGAGCAGCACCCGGGGGCCCGTTCGGGCGGGCCGTACCTGTAGGCCCGGTACAGACCTCCCCGAACAGAAACAGAAAGGGCCCCGCGGCCGAAGCCGCCGGGCCCTTCCTCATGTGCCGGAGCGTCAGGACGGCGGGTTGCCCGTCGAGACGTTGAGCTCGATGATCGGCATGTCGTCCGGGTCGACATCGGTGCCCTTGGACGGGAACTGGTTCATGACCGTGCCCTCGCCGTAGGTGTTCTCGTCCACGTTCTTGGTGCTGACCTGCCAGCCGGCCGCCTGGGCACAGGACTTGACCGACGTGATGTTCATGAACTTGAAGTCCGGGATCTGGATCTTGTCGGGGTCGTTGTACGACTCCTCCGGCTCCGTGCACTCCTCGGCGTCGATCGTCTTCGACGTGTCCGGCCCGCGGTAACCGGGCTTCTTGGCCGCAGAGGCCGAGGCGCTCGCGCTGCTGCCGCCGCCGCCCTTGTCGTCCTCGCCGCCGCCGTTCATCAGCAGGGCCGCGACCAGTCCGCCGACCGCCACCACGGACACGATGACGGAGCCGATGATCACCGGCTTGTTGCTCTTGCCACCGCCCTGCGACGCGGGCGCGGTCTGGGGCGTGAGGTTGTACGGCGGCGGGGTCGACGGCCCCGGCTGCGGGGAGTACGCGGCCGGGTGCGGCGTCTGGTAGCCCTGCTGCGGATAGCCGTACGCCGGGGACGGCGCCGACGGTGCGGGCGTGCCGTACGGGTTCGGGGGCGGGGTCGGCTGATACGGCGTCTGGACCTGGCCCGAGGCGGCCGGGGGCGCCTGGTCGACCGGCGGGAACACGGCCGAGCCGACGCCCGCGCCGCTAGGCGCCTGCGTGCCCGGGACGATGCTCGGCGGGGCCGCGTGGAAGGACGCCGCCACCCGCAGGCACTCGTCGCGCATGGCCTCGGAGCTGGGGAAACGCTCGTTCGGATTCTTCTTCAGCGCCCGGGCGATCAGCGCGTCCACGGCCGGCGGCAGCGCGCGGTTGATCGTGGACGGAACCGGCGGCTCCTCCTGGACGTGTGCATACGCGATGGCCAGCGGCGAGTCCGCCTCGAACGGCAGCCGCCCGGTGACCAGTTGGAACAGCATGATGCCGACCGAGTACAGGTCGGAGCGGGCGTCCACGCCGCGGCCGAGGGCCTGTTCCGGCGAGAGGTACTGCGGGGTGCCGACGACCATGCCGGTCTGCGTCATCGACGTCACACCGGACTGCATGGCGCGGGCGATGCCGAAGTCCATGACCTTGACCACACCGCGCTTGGTCATCATCACGTTGCCCGGCTTGATGTCGCGGTGGACCAGGCCCATCTCGTGGCTGATCTCCAGCGCGGCCAGCACATCCGCCGTGATCTTCAGTGCCTTGTCGGCGGGCATCGCGCCCTGCTGCCGTACGTCCTCGTCGAGCACCGAGCCGAGCGGGCGGCCCTCGACGTACTCCATGACGATGTACGGCGTCGTCATGGAGTCGAGGGTGTCCTCGCCGGTGTCGAAGACCGAGACGATGTTGGTGTGCGTGAGCTTGGCCACGGACTGGGCCTCGCGGCGGAACCGCTCGCGGAAGGCCTGCTCCCGGCCGAGCTCGGTGTGAAGTGTCTTGATCGCGACCTGTCGGTCGAGCACGCTGTCGTACGCGAGGTGCACCGAGGCCATGCCGCCCTGGCCGAGGAGGTCACGCAGCTGATAGCGGCCACTGGCGAGCGCCCGCCCCGTGTACTGCCCCTGTGCGCCGTCCTGGCTCATGTTCCGTGTCCCCCGTAGCTCCCCGAGGAGCTGCCGACTGCCGCTGATCCGTCTGATCCGCCGTTGATCCAAACCGTCATTCCCGGCCAAGTCTGCCCCAGGGCACGGACACGTCAAGCTCGGTGCCCGTTCCGTGACCGTACGCGAAAGAAGCGTCGCGGAAGCGTTACCGGGGGCGTGCGGCCGGTACACAGAATTTGCACGAGAGTGCTGAGTAAAGGTTTCATGGCCCGTCCGTCCCGTGCCGGTCCCGGCACCCGTCTCGGACCGGCGGCTTGCGCGGAGGCTGTAGCGTGGCCGACGGAGACCGTAACAACACCGCGCGCACCGCGGGCAGAAACGACGGCGAGGACTGATGGCACAGCAGCAGCGCGCTCAGGGCCCGTCCGAACCCGAGGCGACTGGCGGCGGCATGTCGGACGCGCCGGAGGTCTGGGGTAACGGCGGGTTGGTCGGGGACGGCCGGTACCGGCTGACCCACAGACTCGGCCGGGGCGGCATGGCCGAGGTGTTCGCCGCCGAGGACGTCCGCCTCGGACGCACCGTCGCTGTCAAGCTGCTCCGTTCCGACCTCGCCGAGGACCCGGTGTCCAAGGCGCGCTTCACGCGCGAGGCCCAGTCGGTGGCCGGCCTCAACCACCACGCGATCGTCGCCGTGTACGACTCCGGCGAGGACATCGTCGGCGGCCAGCCGCTCCCCTACATCGTCATGGAACTGGTCGAGGGCCGCACCATCCGCGACCTGCTGCTGAACGCCGAGGCGCCGGGCCCCGAACAGGCCCTGATCATCGTCTCGGGCGTCCTGGAGGCGCTCGCCTACTCGCACCAGCACGGCATCGTGCACCGCGACATCAAGCCCGCCAACGTCATCATCACGCACAACGGCGCTGTGAAGGTGATGGACTTCGGCATCGCCCGCGCCCTGCACGGCGCGCAGTCCACGATGACGCAGACCGGCATGGTCGTCGGCACCCCGCAGTACCTGTCCCCGGAGCAGGCGCTCGGCAAGGCCGTCGACCACCGCTCCGACCTGTACGCCACGGGCTGCCTGCTCTACGAACTCCTCTCGCTGCGCCCGCCGTTCACCGGCGAGACCCCGCTGTCGGTGGTCTACCAGCACGTCCAGGACATCCCGACGCCGCCGTCCGAGGCCTCCGACGTCTGCCCGCCGGAGCTGGACGGCATGGTGATGCGCTCCCTCGCCAAGGAGCCCGACGACCGGTTCCAGACGGCCGAGGAGATGCGCGGGCTGGTCCAGTACGCGCTCCAGATGCTCTACGACCAGGGCGGCCACACCGGCACCTGGAACACCGGCCCGGTCGACATGCACGAGGGCCGGCACACCCCGTCGGGCGGCTTCGCCCACACGGCTGTGATGGGCCACCCCGGCGATGTGTCCGGCACCGCTCAGATCCCCTCGCCGATACTTCCCGCCGGTTACGGCGGCGGGGACGAGGGCGGCTTCGAGGGCCGCGGCAACAAGGGCAGCGGCCGCGGCAAGCTGTGGATCCTCGCGGTGCTCGCGGTGATCGCCGTGGCGGCGGGTGTCGCCCTGGCGCTGCAGAACACCGGCGGCGACAAGAAGGACCCCGCCGACAAGAAGTCGCCGACCACCTCGCAGACGACCGAGGAGAAGACGCCGAGCGAGACGCCGAGCGACGAGGTCACCGACGAGCCGACCGACACGTCGACGGACGACGGCACCGGCACGAGCTCCGGCGGCGGAGAGTGGACGCCGTCGTACAGCCCGTCCTACACGCCGTCCCAGAGCACTCCCGAGACGCCCACCGACCAGCCGACGGACCAGCCGACCACCGCGGAGCCGACCGACGAGCCGACGGACCCGGAGCCCACGGACCCGGAGACGCCCCCGGACGACACGGGCGGCACGGACGCGGGCACCACGAGCGGCGTCGTCGGTGGCGCGGAAGGCTGACCCGGACGACGGAAACGCACGATCAACGCGCGCGTGGGACCCGGAAACGGGATCCACGCGCGCGTGCCGTTTTCGGCGCGCCCATAAGTTGACTCTTCCCGTGACCTGGGTCACCGGGTTAACGTGCGGTAGCTCCGGCCTCCTGCAAGGCTGTGACCAGGGCCCCTTCCCCGCCTTCCCGATTTACTTGGAAATCCAAGCAAAATCGCAGGTCAGATGGGGTTTCACAGAAATGTGGAGCACTGGGTAACGTGCTTGTTGCAGGGCGCTCGCCGGGGCACCTGTCACGCCTGTTCCGGCCGAGTGGCACCCACCCCGTGCCCGGTGGTCGAGAACAGGTGAGCCGCACTGGCCTACCGGCAACCCCGGGGGCCGGACCGACGGAGGAGCACACGTGACCGTGGAGAGCACTGCCGCGCGCACATCGCGACGCAGCGCCGGAAGCAAGGCCGGCACCACCGGCACCAAGGGCACCACCCGCACGCCTGCGACGAAGGCCGCCGGTGCGAAGAAGGCCGCCGAGCCTCAGCTCGTGCAGCTGCTGACGCCCGAGGGCAAGCGCGTCAAGAACGCCGAGTACGACAAGTACGTCGCCGGTGTCACCCCGGAGGAGCTCCGCGGCCTGTACCGCGACATGGTGCTCACCCGCCGCTTCGACGCCGAGGCCACCTCCCTGCAGCGCCAGGGCGAGCTGGGCCTGTGGGCCTCGCTGCTCGGCCAGGAGGCCGCCCAGATCGGCTCCGGCCGGGCCCTGCGCGACGACGACTACGTCTTCCCCACCTATCGCGAGCACGGCGTCGCCTGGTGCCGCGGGGTGGACCCGACCAACCTGCTCGGCATGTTCCGGGGTGTGAACAACGGTGGCTGGGACCCGAACAGCAACAACTTCCAGCTCTACACGATCGTCATCGGCTCCCAGACGCTGCACGCCACCGGCTACGCGATGGGCGTCGCCAAGGACGGTGCCGACAGCGCGGTGATCGCCTACTTCGGCGACGGCGCCTCCAGCCAGGGCGACGTGGCCGAGTCGTTCACCTTCTCCGCGGTCTACAACGCCCCGGTCGTGTTCTTCTGCCAGAACAACCAGTGGGCCATCTCCGAGCCGACCGAGAAGCAGTCCCGCGTCCCGATCTACCAGCGCGCGCAGGGCTACGGCTTCCCGGGCGTACGGGTGGACGGCAACGACGTGCTCGCCTGCCTCGCGGTCACCCGCTGGGCCCTGGAGCGGGCCCGCTCCGGCGAGGGCCCGACCCTCGTCGAGGCGTTCACCTACCGCATGGGCGCCCACACCACCTCCGACGACCCGAGCCGCTACCGGGGCGACGAGGAGCGCCAGGCCTGGGAGGCCAAGGACCCGATCCTGCGCCTTCGCCGGTTCCTGGAGACCTCAAACCACGCGGACGAGGGATTCTTCGAGGAACTGGAGGCCGAGTCCGAGGCGTTGGGCAAACGAGTGCGCGAGGCGGTCCGTGCCATGCCGGACCCGGACCACTTCGCGATCTTCGAGAACGTCTACGCGGACGGACACGCGCTCGTCGACGAGGAGCGCGCCCAGTTCGCCGCGTACCAGGCGTCGTTCGCCGATGAGGGGGGCAACTGACATGGCCGAAAAAATGGCACTCGCCAAGGCGATCAACGAGTCGCTGCGCCATGCCCTGGAGGCCGACCCCAAGGTCCTGATCATGGGCGAGGACGTCGGCAAGCTCGGCGGCGTCTTCCGGGTGACGGACGGACTGCAGAAGGACTTCGGCGAGAGCCGCGTCATCGACACCCCGCTGGCCGAGTCGGGCATCGTCGGCACGGCGATCGGCCTGGCCCTGCGCGGCTACCGCCCGGTGGTGGAGATCCAGTTCGACGGCTTCGTCTTCCCGGCGTACGACCAGATCGTCACACAGCTCGCGAAGATGCACGCCCGCTCCCTGGGCAAGGTCAAGCTCCCGGTCGTCGTACGCATCCCCTACGGCGGCGGCATCGGCGCGGTGGAGCACCACTCGGAGTCCCCCGAGGCGCTCTTCGCGCATGTCTCGGGCCTGAAGATCGTCAGCCCGTCCAACTCCTCGGACGCGTACTGGATGATGCAGCAGGCCATCCAGAGCGACGACCCGGTGATCTTCTTCGAGCCCAAACGCCGCTACTGGGACAAGGCCGAGGTCAACACCGAGGCGATCCCGGGCCCGCTGCACAAGGCCCAGGTGGTCCGCGAGGGCACCGACCTCACCCTCGCCGCGTACGGCCCGATGGTGAAGCTCTGCCAGGAGGTCGCGGACGCGGCCGCCGAGGAGGGGCGGAAGCTGGAGGTCCTGGACCTGCGCTCGGTCTCCCCGCTCGACTTCGACTCGATCCAGGCGTCGGTGGAGAAGACGCGCCGGCTGATCGTCGTCCACGAGGCCCCGGTGTTCTTCGGCTCGGGCGCGGAGATCGCCGCGCGCATCACGGAGCGCTGCTTCTACCACCTGGAGGCCCCGGTGCTCCGGGTCGGCGGCTACCACGCGCCGTACCCGCCGGCCCGCCTGGAGGAGGAGTACCTGCCGAACCTGGACCGGGTGCTGGATGCCGTCGACCGCTCGCTGGCGTACTGAGGAGAGGGTCGTGACGACGATGACGGAAGCGTCCGTACGCGAGTTCAAGATGCCGGACGTGGGTGAGGGGCTCACCGAGGCCGAGATCCTCAAGTGGTTCGTCCAGCCCGGCGACACGGTCACCGACGGCCAGGTGGTGTGCGAGGTCGAGACGGCGAAGGCGGCCGTCGAGCTGCCCATCCCGTACGACGGCGTGGTCAGGGATCTGCACTTCCCCGAGGGCACCACGGTCGACGTGGGCACGTCGATCATCGCGGTCGACGTGAGCGGAGGGGCCGCGCCCGAGCCCGCCGCCGAGCAGCCCGCGGCGCCCCGGCCCGCGGAGGAGCCCAAGGCGGAGGGCTCGGGCCGCCAGCCGGTCCTGGTCGGCTACGGGGTGGCGGCCTCGTCCACCCGCCGTCGCCCCCGCAAGGGCCCGGAGGTCCCGGTCCAGCAGGCCTCGACCGCGATCCAGACGGAGCTGAACGGCCACGGTGCGGCGCCCTCGGCCGCCGCAGCCGTCAAGGAACGCCCGCTGGCCAAGCCCCCGGTCCGCAAGCTGGCCAAGGACCTGGGCGTCGATCTGACGACGGTCGTCCCGACCGGCCCGGACGGCATCATCACCCGCGAGGACGTGCACGCGGCGGTGGCCCAGCCGCAGGCACCGCAGCCGGCGGTCCCCGCGGCCGCCGCCCCGGCACCCGCGCCGGCCGTGGTGTCGTACGACACGACCCGCGAGACCCGCATCCCGGTCAAGGGCGTCCGCAAGGCGACGGCGGCCGCGATGGTCGGCTCGGCGTTCACGGCGCCGCATGTCACGGAGTTCGTGACGGTCGACGTGACGCGCACGATGAAGCTGGTCGAGGAGCTGAAGGAGGACAAGGAGTTCGCGGGCCTGCGCGTGAACCCCCTCCTGCTGATCTCCAAGGCCCTGCTCGTCGCGATCAGGCGCAACCCGGACGTCAACGCGTCCTGGGACGAGGCCGCCCAGGAGATCGTGGTCAAGCACTACGTGAACCTGGGCATCGCGGCCGCGACCCCGCGCGGCCTGATCGTCCCGAACATCAAGGACGCCCACGCCCAGACGCTGCCGCGGCTGGCCGAGTCGCTGGGCGAGCTGGTGTCGACGGCCAGGGACGGCAAGACGTCCCCGGCGGCCATGCAGGGCGGCACGGTGACGATCACCAACGTCGGTGTCTTCGGCGTCGACACGGGCACGCCGATCCTCAACCCCGGCGAGTCCGCGATCCTCGCGGTCGGTGCGATCAAGCTCCAGCCGTGGGTCCACAAGGGCAAGGTGAAGCCCCGCCAGGTCACCACCCTGGCCCTGTCCTTCGACCACCGCCTGGTCGACGGCGAGCTGGGCTCGAAGGTCCTGGCGGACGTGGCGGCGATCCTGGAGCAGCCGAAGCGTCTGATCACCTGGGCGTGAGCCGAAACGCCGGCGGCCCCCTGCTCTCGGGC
>NZ_JBHUQX010000011.1:0-48192 GCF_042674225.1 Streptomyces sp. NPDC056948 | reverse complement strand
GCACCGGAAGGCATCGGTGCCGGGCCTCTTCGCCAAGCCTATATGAAAATGGTTCCCATGAGCTAGAGGTCGATCCCCGTCAGGACCAGCACGCGCTCGTAGGTGTAGTCCTCCATCGCGAACCGCACGCCCTCGCGGCCCACGCCCGACTGCTTGACGCCGCCGTACGGCATCTGGTCGGCGCGGTAGGACGGCACGTCGCCGACGACGACACCGCCGACCTCCAGGGCCCGGTGGGCACGGAAGGCGGTCTGGAGGTCGTGCGTGAACACGCCCGCCTGCAGGCCGTACTTGGAGTCGTTGACGGCGGCGAAGGCCTCGGCCTCGCCGTTCACCTTCCGCACGGTGAGGACCGGCCCGAAGACCTCCTCGCAGGAGATCGTGACGTCGGCCGGTACGTCGGCCAGGACGGTCGGCGCGTACGAGGCGCCGTCCCGCTTGCCGCCGGTGAGCAGCGCGGCACCGGCGTCCACGGCCTCCTGGACCCACGTCTCGACGCGCCGGGCGGCGTCCTCGCTCACCAGCGGGCCGACGTCGGTCGCGTCGTCGCCCGGGTCACCGGTGACCTGGGCCTCGACGGCGGCGACCACGCGCGGCAGCAGCCGGTCGTAGACCGCGGCGTCGGCGATGACGCGCTGGACGGAGATGCAGGACTGGCCGCCCTGGTAGTTGGAGAAGGTGGCGATGCGCTGCGCCGCCCGGTCCAGGTCCTCGTCGCTCGCCCAGTCGGCGAGGACGACGGCCGCGCCGTTGCCGCCCAGCTCCAGGGTGCAGTGCTTGCGCGGCACCGAGTCCATGATCGCGTAGCCGACCTTCTCGGAGCCGGTGAAGGAGATGACGGGCAGGCGCTCGTCCTGCACGAGGGCCGGCATCTTGTCGTTGGCGACGGGCAGGACGCTCCAGGAGCCCGCCGGGAGCTCCGTCTCGGCGAGCAGCTCGCCGATGATCAGGCCGGACAGCGGGGTGGCCGGGGCCGGCTTCAGGATGATCGGAGCGCCGGCGGCGATGGCCGGGGCGATCTTGTGGGCGCAGAGGTTGAGCGGGAAGTTGAAGGGCGCGATGCCGAGCACGACGCCCTTCGGGAAGCGGCGGGTGAGGGCGAGCCGCCCCTGGCCGCCCAGGTCGGTGTCGAGGCGCTGGGCCTCACCGCCGTTGAAGCGCCGGGCCTCCTCGGCGGCGAACCGGAAGACGGACACGGCCCGTCCGACCTCGCCGCGCGCCCACTTGAGCGGCTTGCCGTTCTCGGCGGAGATCAGCCGGGCGATCTCCTCGGTGCGCTCGACGAGACGCTTGCTGACGTGGTCGAGGGCGGCGGCCCGCACATGGGCGGGGGTGGCGGCGAACTCCTCCCGCACGGCGTACGCGGCGGCCACGGCCTCCTCGACCTGCGCGTCCGTCGGCACGCTCACCTTGCCGACGAGCCGCCCGTCCCACGGGGAGCTGACGTCGAAGGTGTCCTCGCCGGTGGCCTGGCGGCCGGCGAGCCAGAAGGCGTGGGTGGAAGTCATCTCAGTTCCGGCCCTTCGGCGTCGGGGGTGGTTCCTGTGCTGCGGGTTCCCACGGTAGGGGCGGGGTGGCCGAACGGCGTTTGTACGGGATGTAGCAGTACCGGCCGCGAACACTACGGTTTGGCGGACGGGGCCGGCTCCGTGGTCGTCGCCTTGAGGGCCAGCCAGAGCTCCATCCGCGCGTCCGCGTCGTCCAGGGAGCGGCCGAGGATCTCCTCGACGCGGCGCATGCGGTAGCGCAGGGTGTGCCGGTGGACGCCGAGGTCGGCCGCCGCCGCGTCCCACTGGCCGTGCCGGGACAGCCAGGCGCGCAGGGAGGCGACGAGGTCGCCGCGGCCCGTGGCGTCGTGCTCGTACAGCGGCCGCAGCATCCCGTCGGCGAAGGCCCGCACCGCGTCGTCCGCCAGCAGCGGCAGCACGGATCCGGCCGCCATCTGCTCGTGCTCCACCAGGACGCGTCCGCGCCGCCGGGCCACCGACAGGGCCTGCTCGGCCTGTTTGTACGCGGAGGAGGCGGCGATGGGCCCGGCCGGTGCCGACAGGCCCACGACCAGTTCGGCCTCCTCGCCGCCCGGCGCCTTCTCGCGCGTGCCGGCCCGGGCCGTCTCCAGGGCGGCCGCGTACTCCCCGCAGGCAGCGGCGGCGGCACCGCGGTCCGCGGCCAGCACCACCAGCCGCTCCCCCTCGGGCACCACCAGGACGGCCTCGCCGGCCCGGGCCGCGGCGGACTCCATGACGTCGGCGAGCGCCGCGAGGGGGTCGCCGCCGGTGTCGGCGGCGGCGAGCGCGGCGGCCGACGGCCGGTCCACGGCCGGGGCGCCGGCCCGGGCCTCGGCACGGGTCAGCGCGGCCGACGCGGACACCGGCACCCGCTCCGCGACCAGCATGCGGAACGGCGCGTCCAGCAGCGCGCCGTACAGGCTCCCGGCGACCGTTCGCGCGTGGTCCGGCTCCCCGGCCAGCAGCATGCGCAGCACCGCCGCGCCGACCCGCTGTTCGGCGGCCTGGAGGGACCGGGAGCGTTCCGTGGTCAGGGTCAGCAGCGCTATGGCCGAGTGGACGGCGTAGCGCTCGGCGGTGCCGAGGGCGGCGGCCGTGCCGACCGCGAGGGCCGCGCGAGGGCGCCGGCCCGTGCCGATGGTGTGCAGCTCGACCCGGTCCTCGTTCTCCGGCCCGCCGACCACCGAGGAGGCGGGCGCGGGCCGCTCCCGCAGCCGCTCGACGTCGCCGGTGAGCCGCGCGGCCCGCCGCCCGGCCCACTCGGGTGCCGTGGCGACGACGGCGCCCGAGGCGTCGTACAGCGCCGCCCATCCGTCGACCTGCGAGGCGAGGGCGGACAGCAGCCCCTCCGGCCCGCCGGTGTGCGCCTGCCGGGTCAGCTCGCGCTGGGCGGCGAACCCGGCCGTGACGGCCCGGTACTGGTCGGCGGCGATCGCGGCGGACACGGCCTTGCTGATGGCGAGGAAGGGGGTGCGGCGCGGCACCTCCAGCAGCGGCAGGCCCTCTTCCCCGGCCGCGTCGACGAGCGCCTTGGGCGTCTCCTCGTAGTTGACGCCTATGGCGAAGCCGAGCCCGACCACTCCGGCCCCGGCCAGCCGCCGCACGTAACGGCGCATGGCCTCCGGGTCCTCGGCGTCCAGCTTGAGCGCGGTGATCAGCAGCAGTTCCCCGCCCTCCATGTAGGGCACGGGGTCGGCGAGCTCGCTGACGTGTGCCCAGCGCACCGGCACGTCGAGGCGGTCTTCGCCCGCCCGCACGGTCAGTTTCAGCGCGGAGTGGTGGACGAGCGAGGCGAGCGTCGGGGGCATGAGGCCTTCAGGTCTGCGTCAGGGCTGTGTGATCTTTGTGCTCTTTTGGCCGTCGCGTATGAACGACCTGTGACGATTCTGCCTCACCGTACGGTCCCCGCGTACCGCACCGGCTCGTAGAGGTCAGCCCCGAAGATCCACCAGCAGCGGTGGCGCGTGCTCACCCTTGACGTCGGTCAGCGACAGCACCGCGTGCCCCGCCGGCACTCCGTGCGCCAGCTCGGACGCGGACCAGCGCTCCCGCTCGACCTGCCGCACGGTCACCGCCCGCGCGGTCGGCGCCTTGCCGGTGATCACCCGGCGCAGCATGTGCACCGCCTTGCCCGCCGGGGTCTCGGCGATGATCTGCCGGTCGGTGACGTCCCGGGCCTCGATCCACTCCTTGCCCCACACCTCGGCGAAGTCCTGCCCGTCCCAGGGCGTGAGCCCCGACAGCGCCATCCGGCAGCCGGTGGCCCCGAGCAGCGGTCCGCGCAGCGGCCGGGCCACGTCGTCCAGCGTCCGCAGGGTGAGCACGACACCGGCGTTGCCCGACCGCAGCCGCTGGATGCCGCGCACGGCCTCCGGCGTCACCACGCCGGTCGCGTCGTCCAGCACCAGGCAGGCGAACAGCGACCGGTCCTCGCGCACCGCGACACTCGCCGAGAACTGCGCGAGCACCAGCCGCGCCAGCATCCGGGAGGCGTCGGCGTGCCCGCGCTCGGGCAGATCGATCCGCACCCGCACGGGGTGGTCGAGGGCCTTGAGCGTGAAGGGCCGGGTGGCCCCGGACGTGTCGAAGAACGAGGCGAAGGCGGGCCGGTCCAGCAGCGCGACCCGGTCCGCGAGCACCCCGCCGACATCTCCGGGCTGCCCCATCTGCCGCTCCCGGGCGTCCAGCTCCCGCAGCAGCGACTCCTGCCCGCCGTCCTGCAGCCCCTGCCGCAGCGCGGCGAACGGCCCGGACGACCCGTCCAGGAGCTGCCGCAGCTCCGGTACGGAGGGAAAACGCCCGTGCACGGCCCGGAACGGTCCGAGGAGCTGGGCGAGGACGGTCGTGGAGCGCCGGGTGTCACTGCCCGGGTGCGGATCGGCGAGGTCCCCGACGAGTGCCTCGGCGAGCACGGCCGCGGCCTCGTCCGGGTCGGCGGTCCCGCCGTACAGGTCGAGGTCGTACTCGGAGTCCTGGTTCCCGATCCGCACGACGACGTCGTACGCGTCGGCCGGCCCGAGCCCCGCGCCCGCCCCTCCGACCACGACCACGGCGGCCCGTCCGGCCAGCGCGTGCAGACACAGCGACTCGGCGAGCGGCCGGACGACGGTACCGGTCTTGCCGGACCCGGCGGGGCCGACGGCCACGAGCGAGGTACCGAGCAGATCGGGCCCCAGACCGAGCCCCGCGCCTCGGTACGCGTACGGGTTACGGGTGTCGTCGACCGTGGTCCCCAGCCGCACCTGCCCGGTGACGAGGTCGTGCCGGGCGAGGCGCGCCGGCAGGTCGCGCTCTCCGGAGGGGTGGAGGCAGGCGGCGGCGCCGTCCCGCAGGACGGTGGAGCTGAAGGTGGCGAGGCTGTGCCGTCCGGTGCGCACGCCCTGCCAGGCGCGGAGGATCCGGGCGTGGTCGACGTCCCGCATGAGCCCGGAGCGGGCCTCGGCGGCGAGCCGCTCGGCGGCGTCGGCGGCTCCGGCGGCACGGAGCTCGTTCCACTGGGCCGGGTCGTCCTGAGGATCCCGAGGTGCCGTCCGGGGCTCCGGCCGGCGGAAGCGGGGGACGACGAAGCGGCGCCACACCTCGCCCCAGCGGCCGAGCCGGGCCACCCCGACCATGATCGCCAGGGCGACGAGCAGCTCGTACCCCTGGTACACGATGAACGTGCCGGTCTCGCCGAGATCGCTGTCGCCGCCGCGCCAGGCATCGGGAATGATCAGGTCGAACGGCACCCACCACCAGTTGCCGAGGTACCCGTTCTGCAGCAGCGACCAGATCAGCCATCCCACGAGGAAGGCGATCAGCGCCCCGCTCAGCAACTGCCGGGTGGGGATCTCCTCGGGCTCCTCCGCGGGCCGCGGCCGGTGCCCGAACCGCCACACGCCCGGTGCCGCGTCGGGCCGTGAGGCGCGCAGCCAGGTGAGAAAGGCCGACCCGTCCGGCGGCGGTGCTTCCGGCGCCCGCGGCGGCCGGGGAGGCATCGCAGGCACCTCCGGCGCTCCCGCCGGACGCGGTACGGGATTCGCTTGCGTACCCCGCGCCTCCTGCGTCCCGTCGCTGTCCATCGCCCTTTCCCCCTGACCAGCCGCTCCGTCCACCATCAGCGAGCCAATCTAACGCCCTCCCCTGGGGAGTTCACCGCTTACGCGGCCGGGTCGTGGGCAGCAGCCCACCAGAGCGCCATGTCCACCCCGGACAAGCCGCCCCGCCGACAACGCCCACATGGAGCATGCCCACCCCCCTTTCCCCGCCCTAGCCTGCGAGAAAAGAAGCCAAGCGTCCGCAGAACACCGTCCGCACCACCCCAGGAGCCCCGCATGACCTCACTTCCGCAGGAGCGCCGCGTCGTCACCGCCATCCCCGGACCGAAGTCGCAGGAGCTGCAGGCCCGCCGCACCGCCGCGGTCGCGCAGGGCGTGGGCTCCGTACTGCCCGTGTTCACGGCGCGTGCGGGCGGCGGGATCATCGAGGACGTCGACGGCAACCGGCTCATCGACTTCGGCTCGGGCATCGCCGTGACGTCCGTCGGCGCCTCCGCCGAGGCCGTCGTCCGCCGGGCCTCCGCCCAGCTCGCCGACTTCACCCACACCTGTTTCATGGTCACGCCCTACGAGGGGTACGTCGAGGTCGCCGAGGCGCTCGCCGAGCTGACCCCCGGTGACCACGCCAAGAAGAGCGCCCTCTTCAACTCCGGCGCCGAGGCCGTCGAGAACGCCGTCAAGATCGCCCGCGCCCACACCAAGCGCCAGGCCGTGGTGGTCTTCGACCACGGGTACCACGGGCGGACCAACCTGACGATGGCGCTGACCTCGAAGAACATGCCGTACAAGCACGGCTTCGGGCCGTTCGCGCCCGAGGTCTACCGGGTGCCGGTGGCGTACGGCTACCGCTGGCCGACCGGCCCGGAGAACGCGGGCCCCGAGGCCGCCGCGCAGGCCATCGACCAGATCAGCAAGCAGGTCGGCGCGGAGAACGTGGCCGCCGTGATCATCGAGCCGGTGCTCGGCGAGGGCGGTTTCATCGAGCCGGCCAAGGGCTTCCTGCCGGCGATCCGCCAGTTCGCCTCGGACAACGGCATCGTCTTCGTCGCCGACGAGATCCAGTCCGGCTTCTGCCGTACGGGCCAGTGGTTCGCGTGCGAGGACGAGGGCATCGTCCCCGACCTGATCACCACCGCCAAGGGCATCGCCGGCGGTCTCCCGCTGGCCGCCGTGACCGGTCGCGCCGAGATCATGGACGCCGCGCACGCGGGCGGCCTGGGCGGCACCTACGGCGGCAACCCGGTCGCCTGCGCCGGTGCGCTCGGCTCCATCGAGACGATGAAGGAGCTCGACCTCAACACCCGGGCGAAGCACATCGAGGCGGTCATGAAGGCCCGCCTCACCTCGATGGCCGAGAAGTTCGACATCGTCGGCGACATCCGCGGGCGCGGCGCGATGATCGCCATCGAGCTCGTCAAGGACCGTGCCACGAAGGAGCCGAACCCGGAGGCGACCGCCGCGCTCGCCAAGGCCTGCCACGCGGAGGGCCTGCTGGTCCTGACCTGTGGCACCTACGGCAACGTGCTCCGCTTCCTGCCCCCGCTGGTGATCGGCGAGGACCTGCTGAACGAGGGCCTCGACATCATCGAGCAGGCCTTCGCCCGTATCTGACACGGCAGTTGCGCATCTGAGCCGCCGCCGGGGCAGGTGAGCCGTCGCGGTTCCGCTCCCGGGGCGGCGAGCGTCAGAGCGTGTGAAGAAGGTGTGCGAGGTGGATGACAGGCGGCCCTACGGCCTGTCCTCCGCCCAGCCCCTGTCGTAGGTTCTACCCAGATGAGAGATACACCCCCGCCCACAGGGGACTGTGGGTGACATCAGGCCGGGGCCTCCCCAGCTTCGACCTGGTCGTGCCCTCGCGCACATAACCGGAGCCTGAGGCTCTGGATCTCCTCACCGATCGGACAGTCGCCCGCCCCAAACCCCCCGGGGCGCGCGACGTTCCGATCCGGACGGCCGCCTCGGAACTACCCCCCCTGTTCCGGGGCGGCCGACCTCCCTCTTCTTCTCCCTCTCCTCTTCGCCGCGGTTCGCGAGCCGGATCAGCTGTCACCGGCCTCCCGTGCGACGCGCTCCAGCCGGCGTCGGTGGTTCTCCCACCAGTCCCGATCGCCTTCCGGCATGTTGTCGGTGCTCTTCGTCAGCCCGACACTGCCGTCGATGAGTTCGCGCACGATGTCGGCGTGGCCGGCGTGCCGCTGCGTGTCGGCGATCACCCGGACCAGGATGTGGTGGAGCGTCACCTCCCGGCGCTCCTCGGGCCACCACGGGACATGACCGGTCGCCTCCAGTGCCCGTGTCTCGATCGTGCGGTTCGAGTGCTCCCACGCCGCGCGATAGAGCCCGGCGATCTGCTCGCGCGTCTCGTCGGCGGAGGCCCACATGTCCGCGTTGGGCTCGGCGTCCTGCGTGTACCACCAGGGCGGGGGCGGTTCCTCGACGAAGTAGGGCCGCCCGAACGTGTCGCCGAAATACCCAAGCTCCACCCCGGCGACGTGCTTGACCAGGCCCAGCAGGTTGGTCCCGGTCGGCGTGAACGGGCGGCGGACGTCGTACTCGGAGAGCCCTTCGAGCTTCCAGAGCAGGGCGTCACGGGCGTCCTGGAGGTAACGGAGCAGGTCGGCTTTCGGGTGGGGTTCGGTCATGCCGGGAGTCTGGCACCCGGCACTGACAATCAGCCGGGCAGAGCGGGCTCCGGGCGGTGGATGCCGCGCGGCCGGTAACCCAGGGCGTCGGCGACACCGACGACATCCGCGAGCAGCCAGATGATCGCGAGCCACATCTCCGTGCCCTGGAGGCCGGGGTCGCGGCCCGGGCCGGTGCCGTCGGGGGCCGGGCCGAAGGCGAAGCCCTGGCCGGGATGCCAGCGGCGCAGGGCGGCGGTGAGCTGGGTCCCTGCCCAGGAGCGGGCCTCTTCAAAGCGGTGGGTGGTCTGCCGGGCGCAGAGCCACAGAGGGTGGACCACGTCCAGGATGTTGCAGGCGTTCTCGCGGCCGGGTGCGAAGTGGCGGGGGTCGCGGGCATGGTCGAGGACCGTGTCGATCACGCGCTCCGCGTACGGCACGGGCAGGCCGAACTGCGCGAAGGAGCCGCGGGTGAGCCGGTAGTAGCCGTTGACCATCTGGAGGTGTCCGTCCCGCGGCGTGGGCGAACCCCACATGCCACTGCGGCGGTCGACCCGGGTGTGCAGCCGGCCGAACAGCGCCTCCAGCGCCCCGGGCGCGGCCGGTTCCGCACCGAGGCGCAGGTTCCAGTGCGCGGCGGTGGCCCAGGAGTCGACCCACGCACCGGCGTGCCAGGCACGGTCGTGCCAGGGCAGTTCGGCCAGGTGCGGGACCAGTCGGTCCGCGGTGGTGCGGCGGACCGCGTGGACGGGGTGGGCGAAGGAACTGCCGAGCAGGTCCAGCGCGTACCCCACGCACAGCACGTGATAGGCCGCGGCCCCGTCGTCCGGCACTCCGGCCGGGCCGGGGAGCGGCGGTGGTGCGCCGTACTCGGGTATCAGGCCGGTGACCGGGTCCTGGAGGCCGCGCAGTAGTGCCACGTGCTCGGCGGCGGGCAGTTGGGGCGGCGCCTCCCCGAGGAGGAGGTCGGCGATCTCTACGGCGTCGCAGTGCGCCCGCACGGTGGGCTCGGCGCCGGGCCGGTCGACGTACCGGCCGGTGTCCGGTTGCCGGCAGCGGCCCAGCACTTCGACCGCCTGCGCACGGGCGGACCCGGCGAAGGCCGAGAGCGCCTCGACGAGGTCGGGGGTGCCGGCGGGGCGCGGCGCCGTGCCGACCGGCGCCGTCCTCTCCCCTGCCCCGCTGCCGGGCCCCGCTTCGCGCGGATCGCGGCGGTCGCGGATGCGGCGGGCCGGGTTGCCCGCCGCCATCGTCCAGGCGGGCAGGTCCTTGGTGACGACCGCGCCCGCGCCGATGACGCAGTGGTCGCCGATGGTGACGCCGTCCAGGACGACCACGTGCGAGCCGATCCACACGTCGTCGCCGATCGTGATGCCGCGGCTGGTGACCGGCTGCCGGTGGACCGGCAGTTCGGGCGCGGTCCCGTGGTTGAAGCCGAGCAGCGAGCTGTGCGCGCCGACGCGTACGCCGTCCCCCAGGGTGACGGTGCCGCGCACCGCGGTGAAGGGGTTGATCGAGCAGTCGGCGCCGGTGCGTATGTCACCGGTGACGTACGCGTGGGCCGCGATGTACGAGCGGTCGCCCAGGTCCAGGTGCTCCGGGTACACGGCGGCCGTCTCCGCGACGAAGCAGCCCTCGCCCAGCCGCACCGCCCCCGCCCCCGCCCCCGCGAGGAGCCGCTTCCGTTGCTGCTCCTGTGCCGCGCGCTGCTCCTCCGACGCCTGCTCGGCGTAGAGCCACGGGCAGTGGTCGAAGAGGCCGTCGCTCTCCGGCTGGTTCACGTGATCCTCCACTGGGGTCGTGCGGGTGGACAGGGGACAGCGGTTGGACAGGGGATATCCGTGCCCGTGCCAAGCTGTGTCCCATGCCGATCTCCGGGATCCAGGTTCGCGACGAGCCCACCGCGCCATACTCGCGCTTCCTGGCCCTCCTGCTCAGCCTCCCGGCCCTGCTCTTCGTGCTGATCACCTGGCAGGTCGTCGCCGACGGCCCCCTCATCCGCCTCGACGAGCGCGCCAGCCGCGAACTCGTCCACCCGGACCGCTACTCCGAGCTCCTCGCCGACCTCGGCAACGTCCAGGTCGCGGTCCCGGTCCTCGCCGTCGCCCTCGGATACGTATCCCTGCGGACCCGCCGCACGGCACGCTGGTGGCTGCCGGTCACCGCCGCGGCCCTCCTCATGGCCCTGGTCCCGGCGCTGATCATCCCGCTCAAGGACCTCACGGACCGCCCGGGCACCCCGGCCGTCCCGCCCGGCACCGGCTACTACCCCTCCGGCCACACCGCCACGGCCGCCATCGCCTACGGCTGCGCCACCCTGCTCCTGCTCCCCCGGCTCCGCACACCCCTCACCCGCGGCGCCCTGGTCACCGTCTGCCTCGCCCTCGTGCTCGGCGCGAGCTACGGCCTGGTCCGCCGTGGCTACCACTGGCCACTGGACGTGGCGGCGAGCTGGTGTCTGTGTGCGGTGCTGCTCGCTTCGCTGTGGCTGTTCCTCAGGCGGGGGACGGCCGGGCAGCCGCGGTGAGTCCCGGCCGCGTGTCCTAGTCGTCCCGTTCTGTGGCCAGCCGCGCCGCCGCCTCGTGCATCGCCAGTTCCAGCAGCGTCGGGTCCGTCAGCATGCCCGAGCCGTCCGGTGGGATCAGCCAGCGGACGCCGCCGGGTGAGGAGCGGCCCGGGTACGGCACGACGATCCAGGTGCCGGCGCCCGCCGTCCTGATGCCCGTGCCGAGCCAGCGGGCCGCGGTGCCCGGCGGCACGAAGAACCCGATGCGCTCGTCGCCGAAGTCGACGAGCACGGGCCCCGGCCGGTCGAGCACGCGGGAGAGCACGTCGAGCGTGGCGTAGCCGAGGTCGCCGGGCAGGATGAGCACGTCCCAGGCGCCGCCGGCCGGCAGCAGCGCGACGCCGAGCGGGTTGCGCTCCCACTCCCAGCGGCAGGCCTCGGGGTCGGGCGCGGCGGATGCGAGCCACTCGACCGCCGTCTTCGCACCGGTCATGAGAAAGACCCCCTGTTCCCTCGTGAAGCTCGTGGATCTCGCGGACGCGCGGCGCGTCCCGAGAGCGTCACGAGGGAGAAGGGGGTCTCCCTGCGGTCATTACGCGGGTTTCGGCTTCTCGTTGGAGTGAACCGGATCACACCCCGCTCGATCAGCCCGCTCGATCAGCTGTCGAAGCCGAGCCCGAGCCGGTCCATCGTGCGCAGCCACAGGTTGCGGCGGCCGTCGTGGGCGTCCGCGCGAGCCAGGGACCACTTGGTCAGGGCGATGCCCGTCCAGGCGAAGGGCTCCGGAGGGAACGGGAGGGGCTTCTTGCGGACCATTTCCAGTTCCGTGCGTTCCGTCGGCTCACCGGACAGCAGGTCCAGCATCACCTCGGCGCCGAAGCGGGTGGAGCCGACGCCCAGGCCCGTGTAGCCCGCCGCGTAGGCGACCTTCTTCTGGTGGGCGGTGCCGAAGAACGCCGAGAAGCGGGAGCAGGTGTCGATCGCGCCGCCCCAGGCGTGGCTGAAGCGGACCCCCTCGAGCTGCGGGAAGCAGGTGAAGAAGTGCCCGGCGAGCTTGGCGTAGGTCTCCGGGCGGTCGTCGTACTCGGCGCGGACGCGGCCGCCGTAGGGGTAGATCGCGTCGTAGCCGCCCCACAGGATCCGGTTGTCGGCGGAGAGGCGGAAGTAGTGGAACTGGTTGGCGCTGTCGCCGAGTCCCTGGCGGTTCTTCCAGCCGATCGACGCCAGTTGGCCGGCGGTGAGCGGCTCGGTCATCAGGGCGTAGTCGTAGACCGGGACGGTGTACGAACGGACGCGTCTGACCAGGTTCGGGAAGATGTTCGTGCCGAGGGCGACCTGGCGGGCGCGGATCCGGCCGTAGGGGGTGCGTACGGCCATGCCGGGGCCGTACGGCTTCAGGGTCAGCGCCGGGGTGTGCTCGTGGACGCGGACACCGAGCCGGAGGCACGCCTGCTTGAGGCCCCAGGCGAGCTTCGCCGGGTGCAGCATGGCCACGCCCCTTCGGTCCCACAGGCCCGCCTGGAAGGTGGGTGAGTCCACCTGCTCCCGTACGGCGTCCGCGTCCAGGAACTCGACGCCCTCGGCGAGGCCCCGGCTGGCGGTCTCCTCGTGCCAGTCGCGCAGTTCCGCGGCCTGGTACGGCTCGGTGGCGACGTCGATCTCGCCGGTGCGTTCGAAGTCGCAGTCGATGGAGTGCCGGGAAACGGCCTCCTCGATCGCGTCGAGGTTGCGGGTGCCGAGCTCCTGGAGCTTGTGGATCTCGTCGGGCCAGCGGGCGAGGCCGTTGGGCAGGCCGTGGGTGAGGGAGGCGGCGCAGAAGCCGCCGTTGCGGCCGGAGGCGGCCCAGCCCACCTCGCGGCCCTCCACCAGCACCACGTCACGTGCCGGGTCGCGTTCCTTGGCGATCAGCGCCGTCCACAGTCCGCTGTAGCCGCCGCCGACGACCAGCAGGTCGCAGGTCTCGGAGGTGGTGAGGGCGGGTTCCGGACGGGGCCGGCCGGGGTCGTCCAGCCAGTACGGGACCGGCTGGACGTCGGAAAGCGAATGAGTCCACTGATTCATGGCGCTCGGGGCCATGATTTCAACTCCCTACGGTGATGCCTTTATGCCTTTTGCCTGTTGCGGCGATTTCCGACGGCCATGGAAGCCAGAACGAACAGTACGGCGACGATGAACATGGCCGTGCCGATGACATTGATCTGAACGGGCGTTCCGCGCTGCGCCGATCCCCAGACGAACATGGGGAAGGTGACGGTCGAGCCGGCGTTGAAATTGGTGATGATGAAGTCGTCGAAGGAGAGGGCGAAGGCGAGCAGGGCGCCCGCCGCGATTCCCGGGGCGGCTATCGGCAGGGTGACCCGCACAAAAGTCTGGACGGGGCCCGCGTACAGATCCCGCGCCGCCTCCTCCAGTTTTGGATCCATCGACATCACGCGCGCCTTGACGGCCGTGACCACGAAACTCAGGCAGAACATGATGTGCGCGATGAGGATCGTCCAGAAGCCGAGCTGGGCGCCCATGTTGAGGAACAGGGTGAGCAGCGAGGCGGCCATGACGACCTCTGGCATGGCCATCGGCAGGAAGATCAGCGAGTTCACGGCGGAGCGGGCCCGGAACCGGTAGCGGACCAGCGCGAAGGCGATCAGGGTGCCGAGGAGGGTGGCACCGAGCGTCGCCCAGACCGCGATCTGGAGGCTGATCGACAGCGAGCCGCACAGGTCGGAGACCCCGCACGGGTCCTTCCAGGCGTCCAGGGAGAACCGCTGCCATTCGTAGTTGAAGCGCCCCTTCGGTTTGTTGAAGGAGAACACCGTCACGATGATGTTCGGCAGCAGGAGATAGCCGAGTGTCAGCAGTCCCGCGATGACGACGAGTTTTCTCTTGAGCCAGTTGACGAAGGGCATTTAGACCAGATCCTCCGTCCCGGACCTGCGGATGTAGAGGGTGACCATGAGCAGAATGGCCGCCATGAGAATGAAGGAGAGTGCCGCGGCCGTCGGATAGTCCAGCACTCTCAGGAACTGCGTCTGGATGACGTTTCCGACCATGCGGGTGTCCGTGGAGCCGAGGAGGTCGGCGTTGACGTAGTCGCCGGTCGCCGGGATGAAGGTGAGCAGCGTGCCGGAGACGACACCCGGCATCGACAGCGGGAAGGTGACCTTGCGGAAGGTCGTCCAGGGCCGGGCGTACAGATCGCCCGCGGCCTCGTGCAGCCGGCCGTCGATGCGCTCGAGCGAGGTGTAGAGCGGCAGGATCATGAACGGCAGGAAGTTGTACGTCAGACCGCAGACCACCGCGAGCGGTGTGGCCAGGACGCGGTCGCCGGCGGTCCAGCCGAGCCAATTGGTGACGTCCAGGACGTGCAGCGTGTCGAGCGCGCCGACCAGCGGGCCGCCGTCCGCGAGGATCGTCTTCCAGGCGAGGGTGCGGATCAGGAAGCTGGTGAAGAACGGCGCGATCACCAGGATCATGATCAGGTTCCGCCAGCGGCCCGCGCGGAAGGCGATCAGATACGCGAGCGGGTAGCCGAGCAGCAGGCACAGGATCGTGGCGGTGCCCGCGTAGAGCACCGACCTGATGAACTGCGGCCAGTACGCGGACAGCGCGTCCCAGTACGTGGCGAAGTGCCAGGTGACCTTGTAGCCCTCCTCCAGGGAGCCCGTCTGCACGGACGTGGAGGCCTGGTAGATCATCGGCAGCGCGAAGAAGACCAGCAGCCAGAGGATGCCGGGCAGCAGCAGCCAGTACGGCGTCCAGCGGCCCCTGCGCTTCGGGGGTTTCGGCTCGGGGGCTTCCGGTGCGAGCGGCGGTGGCGCCTCGGTGAGTGTGGACATCAGGCCGCCTCTTCCACTCCGGCATCGGCGTCCTGGGCCGCGTCCAGACCGAAGGTGTGGGCCGGGTTCCAGTGCAGGACGACCTCGGCGCCGGGCACCAGGCGGGGGTCTCGGTCGATGTTCTGGGCGTAGACCTCGAAGCCGGAACAGACCGGGCTGTCGACCACGTACTGCGTCGAGACGCCGATGAAGCTGGAGTCGGCGATCCGGCCCGTGATGCGGTTGCGGCCCTCCGGTATCTCGCCGGCGTCGTCCGCGTGGGCGAGGGATATCTTCTCCGGGCGGACCCCGACCAGCACCTTGCCGCCGGTCGTCGTGGGCGCGCCGCACCGGGACTCGGGCAGGACGAGCTTGCCGCCGCCCGCCTTCAGCACGATCTCCTCGCCGCTCTTGGAGTCGACCTCGGCCTCGATGAAGTTCGAGGTGCCGAGGAAGTTGGCGACGAACGTGGTGCGCGGGTTCTCGTAGAGGTCGGTGGGCGCGCCGAGCTGCTCCACGCGGCCCGCGTTCATCACGGCGACCGTGTCGGCCATGGTCATGGCCTCCTCCTGGTCGTGCGTGACGTGCACGAAGGTGATGCCGACCTCGGTCTGGATGCGCTTGAGCTCGAGCTGCATCTGGCGGCGCAGCTTGAGGTCGAGGGCGCCGAGCGGCTCGTCGAGCAGGAGCACCTTGGGGTGGTTGATCAGCGCGCGGGCCACGGCGACACGCTGCTGCTGGCCGCCGGAGAGCTGGTGCGGCTTCTTGCGGGCCTGCTCGCCGAGCTGCACGAGGTCGAGCATCTCCCCGACCTGCTTCTTCACCGACTTGATGCCGCGCCGGCGCAGACCGAAGGCGACGTTCTCGAAGATGTCGAGGTGCGGGAAGAGGGCGTACGACTGGAAGACCGTGTTCACCGGCCGCTTGTACGGCGGGAGCGCGGTCACGTCCTGGTCGCCCAGCGAGACGGTCCCGGAGGAAGGTTCCTCCAGGCCGGCGATCATGCGCAGGGTGGTGGTCTTGCCGCAGCCGGAGGCGCCGAGCAGGGCGAAGAAGGAGCCCTGCGGCACGGTCAGGTCGAGCGGGTGGACGGCGGTGAAGGCGCCGTAGGTCTTGCTGATGCCCTTGAGGCGGACGTCGCCGGTGGGGTCTGTCTTGTTCGTCATGGTGGTCACGCCCCCGTCAGCTTCGCGAACTTCGCTTCGAACTCGGTCTCTTCCTTCGAGCTCAGCGAGCGGAAGGCGTGGGACTTCGCGGCCATGGCCTTGTCGGGGATGATCAGCGGGTTGTTCGCCGCGTCCTTGTCGATCTTCTCCAGCTCGGCCTTCACCCCGTCGACGGGGCACACGTAGTTGATGTACGCGGCGAGTTCGGCGGCCGGCTTCGGCTCGTAGTAGAAATCGATGAGCCGCTCGGCGTTCGTCTTGTGACGGGCCTTGTTGGGGATCAGCAGGTTGTCGGTCGACGTCATGTAGCCGCTGTCCGGGACGAGGAAGTCGATGTCGGGGCTGTCCGCCTTGAGCTGGACGACGTCACCGGCCCAGGCGACACAGGCCGCGAAGTCGCCGCTGGTCAGGTCCGAGGTGTAGTCGTTTCCGGTGAAGCGGCGGATCTGGCCCTTGTCTACGGCCTTCTGGAGCCGGGCGATGGCCGCGTCGTAGTCGTCGGCGGTGAACTTCGCCGGGTCCTTGCCCATGTCGAGCAGCGTCATGCCGACGCTGTCGCGCATCTCCGACAGGAAGCCCACGCGCCCCTTGAGCTTGGAGTTGTCCAGCAGGTCGGAGAGCGACTTCACCTCGACGCCGTCGAGGGCCTTCTTGTTGTACGCGATGACGGTGGAGATGCCCTGCCAGACGTACGAGTAGGCGCGGCCCGGGTCCCAGTCGGGGCTGCGGAACTGGGCCGACAGGTTGGCGTAGGCGTGGGGCAGGTTGGCCGGGTCGAGTTTCTGCGCCCAGCCCAGGCGGATGAGCCGTCCGGCCAGCCAGTCGGTGAGGACGATCAGGTCCCGGCCGGTGTCCTGGCCCGCGGCGAGCTGCGGCTTGATCTTGCCGAAGAACTCGTTGTTGTCGTTGATGTCCTCGGTGTACTTGACCTTGATGCCGGTGCGTTTCGTGAACTGCTCCAGCGTCGGGTGGTGCTTGCCGCTGTCGTCGACGTCCATGTACTCGGTCCAGTTGGAGAAGGCGACCGTCTTCTCCTTCGCCGAGTGGTCCTCCGCCGAGACGCCGCCCTGCGACGTGCCTGCCGCCGGGATGCCGCAGGCGCTCAGCGTCCCGAGTCCGCCGGCCGCGAGCGCTCCGCCGGCGGAGGCGCGCAGCAGCGACCGCCGGGTGAGGGCGGCCCTGCCGTTCCTGAAGCTGCGCCGCATGGCGGCCACTTGGGCCGGGGACAGGCGGTCGGGCTCGTACTGCTCCATGCGCGTGGTGCCCTTTCGGAGGGTGGGCGGCCGCGGGTCGGGCGGCCTGATGCGGCTATCGGTCCCCGAAGACGGTGCGGTGCCAGTCCTTCGCGGCTACCGCGGTGTTGTCGAACATGACGTGCTTGATCTGGGTGTACTCCTCGAACGAGTACGCGGACATGTCCTTGCCGTAGCCGGAGGACTTGTGGCCGCCGTGCGGCATCTCGCTGATGATCGGGATGTGGTCGTTGACCCACACACAGCCCGCCTTGATCTCGCGCGTGGCACGGTTGGCCCGGTACACGTCCCGGCTCCAGGCGGAGGCCGCGAGCCCGTACGGCGTGTCGTTGGCGAGCGCGATGCCCTCGTCGTCGGTGTCGAAGGGCAGCACCACCAGGACCGGCCCGAAGATCTCCGACTGGACGACCTCGCTGTCCTGGGCGGCGTCGGCGATGAGGGTGGGCCGGTAGTAGGCGCCCTTGGCCAGCTCGCCTCCCGGTGCCTCTCCGCCGGTCACCACGCGCGCGTAGGCACGCGCCCGGTCGACGAAACCGGCCACCCGGTCCCGCTGGACGTGCGAGATCAGCGGCCCGAGGTCGGTACCGGCGGCGAAGGGATCGCCGAGCCGGACGCTCTCCATGAGCGCGGCGGTCCGCTCCACGAACGCCTCGTACAGCGGCCGCTGCACGTACGCGCGCGTGGCGGCCGTGCAGTCCTGCCCGGTGTTGATGAGCGCGCCCGCGACCGCGCCGTGGGCGGCGGCCTCCGGGTCGGCGTCGTCGAAGACCACGAAGGGCGCCTTGCCGCCGAGCTCCAGATGGAGACGCTTGACGGTGGCGGTGGCGACCTCCGCGACGCGCTTGCCGACGGCGGTGGAGCCGGTGAAGGAGGTCATGGCCACGTCGGGGTGGCCGACGAGGTGCTCACCGGCCTCCCTGCCGGTGCCCGTGACGATGTTGATCACGCCGTCCGGGATCCCCGCGTCGGTCGCCGCCCGGGCGAAGAGCAGCGAGGTCAGCGGGGTGAGCTCGGCGGGCTTCAGGACGATGGTGTTGCCGGCCGCGATCGCCGGGAGGACCTTCCAGGCGGCCATCTGGAGGGGGTAGTTCCAGGGCGCGATCGACCCGACGACGCCGATGGGCTCACGCCGGATGTACGACGTGTGGTCGCCGGAGTACTCACCGGCGGACTGCCCCTGGAGATGCCGTGCGGCACCGGCGAAGAAGGCGGTGTTGTCGATGGTCCCCGGGACGTCGAACTCGCGGGACAGCTTCAGCGGCTTGCCGCACTGCAGCGACTCGGCGCGGGCGAAGTCCTCGGCCCGGTCGGCCAGGACCGCGGCGAACCGGTGCAGGGCGTCGGAACGCTCGCCGGGCGTGGCCCCCGCCCAGCCCGGGAAGGCCTCGCGGGCCGCGGCGACGGCCCGGTCGACGTCGGCCGGGCCGGCCAGTTCGTAGCGGAGGACCTCCTCGCCCGACGCCGGGTCGACGACCGCGTGGGTACGGCCGGAGGTGCCCCTGGTCAGGCGGCCCGCGATGAACTGGGCGCCCTCCTCGAAGCGCTCCGCGGCCGGAAATCGGTCGGGGGTGGCGTTGCCCGGGTTGTGCATGTCGCTCTCCTCCGTGTCCCCTGGCGGGGCCGGCGTGGCTCAGACTCGATTTGAGTGCCGATCCTGGCAGAGCAATGACACGCCAACAAGGGATTCCGTTGTTGTTTTTTGGTTACGCGACGGAATCTGTCGACCAGGTGTCGAGTCCGCCGCGAAAAGGCAGGACGGTGTGTCAGTGGTGCGTGCCACACTCGCGTGCATGGAGAAGATCACGGGGGCGGTCGTTTCCCGGGAGGCCCTGATCAGGGCGTCCCGCGGCGGCGCGAGGATCAAGTATCTGCACTTCTGGGGGCACCGGCCGCGGCCGGACGGCCGGATCGGATCGAGCTGTCTGAGCCAGTGGTGGCCGGCGCCGTTCACGGTGGCCGGCGTGGAGTACGCGACGGCGGAGCACTGGATGATGGCGGGCAAGGCCCGGCTGTTCGGGGACGCGGCGGCGGAGCGGGCCGTGCTGGCTGCCGGGCATCCCGCCGAGGCGAAGAAGGCCGGGCGGCTGGTGCGCGGCTTCGACGAGGCGATATGGGAGCGGGAGCGCTTCCGGATCGTCGTGGACGGCAGCGTCCACAAGTTCGCCGCGCATCCCGGGCTGCGGGAGTTCCTGCTGAACACGGGCGAGAGGGTGCTGGTCGAGGCCAGCCCCGTGGACCGGGTGTGGGGCATCGGGCTGGCCGCGGACGACGAGGCGGCGTCGGATCCGGAGCGGTGGCGAGGGCCGAACCTGCTGGGGTTCGCGCTGATGGCGGCGCGGGAGCGGCTGCGCGGGGTCTGAGTGAGGTCATCACCGAGGACATCACTGAGGGCATGAGTGAGGGGCCGGCCCACGGGACCGGCCCCCTCTGAGCGGCGGCTTCAGCTCGCCGCGCCGAGCCCGCCCATGATGCTGGCGAAAAGCAGGAAACCCAGCAGCGGCAGGATCACCGTCGCGATGATGCCGCAGACCAGGCCGGCGGTCGCCGCGCCCTTGTTGGTGGCCTCACCGCGGGTGGCCCTGCCGCGGCCGATGGCGCCGAAGATGATGCCCAGGATGCCCAGGATCACGCCGAAGAACCACAGGAAGAAGGTCAGGCTGCACACCACGCCGATGATGCCCAGCACCAGTCCGGTGGTTCCCATGCCGTTGCTCGGCTGCGCGGGCATCCCGTAGCCGGGCGCCTGCGGGTAGGCGGCGGGCGGCGCGGCCGGGTAGCCGGGGCTGCCCTGGGGGTAGCCGTAGCCCGGGCCGGACTGCTGCGGATAGCCGTAGCCGGGGGCCGGCTGCTGTGGGGGCTGCGGCGGCTGGGACGGCGGACCGAACCCACCGGGGGTGGGGTTGGTGTTGGACATGGACGTTCTCCCCTCGTTGTCAGACCAAGGCATCGTAGTGGCCAAGTCCGCCGAGGAGGACGGGTGTTTCAGCGGTGGGACGGTGCGGTGGCCACGGGGCCGCGGGCGCCGTAGTACGGGTCGTCGTCGGAGGAGGTGTCGCTGTTGATCGCGGCCGTGATGCCGACGGCGATCAGGACGATCACCGTGATGCCGAGGATGATCCCGATGATGCCCATGATCAGACCCGCCTGGGCCTGGCCGTGGTTGGTGGCGACGCCCGCCTCGGCCCGCTTGCGGCCCTTGATGCCGAAGACCACGGCGAGGATGCCGGTGACGAGGGAGACCACGCCGTACAGGCAGAACAGCGTGCAGGAGACGATGCCGAGCACCATGGCGGCGATGCCCATGCCGTTCTGGGGGGCCATCGGCATGCCGGGCCAGCCGTAGCCGCCGCTTTGCGGGTAGCCGGAGCCCGCCTGGGGGTAGGCGGGGTAGCCGTAGCCGCCGGGGGCCGCGGGCGGGGGCGGGACGGTGGGGCCGGAGCCGGTGTGGTCGAACTGCGGCATGCCGGCGGGCGGGGTGAAGCCGGCGCTGGGCATGGAGGTGACCGTGGCCTGGTCGTGCACGGACGGCGGCTGTGGCGTCTGGTTCTTGTCGAGTGAGGTCTTGCTCTCCGGCGGCGCCCACGGGTCGTGGCTGCCTCCGTCTGGTTGCGTCGCGTCCGTCATCGTGAATCCCCCCGGGATCGTTCGTGCCGTCATGCTACGGGGCGGTTCGGTGCGTGCCATCGTGCGGGTGCATCGGGGCTGGTCGCGCAGTTCCCCGCGCCCCTGAGGGCTGCGCTGTCGCACCGCCTACGATGAAGCTCGAGTCATCGATCAGCCGATCACCCGCGCCCGCCCGCCTGCGCCGGCAGGGGCGCCGTTCCGGGGAGGAACCCTTGGCCCAGCATCTTGTCGACCCCCACGCCCCGCGCGACCTCACGGCGTTCATCGCGGAACTGCCCAAGGCCGAACTGCATGTGCACCACGTGGGCTCCGCCTCCCCCCGGATCGTGTCCGAGCTGGCCGCCCGGCATCCCGACTCCAAGGTGCCGGCCGATCCCGCGGCCCTGGTGGACTACTTCACCTTCACCGACTTCGCCCACTTCATCGACGTGTACCTGTCGGTCGTCGACCTGATCCGCACCCCGGAGGACGTCCGGCTGCTCACCTACGAGGTGGCCCGTGACCTGGCACGGCAGCAGGTGCGGTACGCCGAGCTGACCATCACGCCGTTCTCCTCCACCCGCCGCGGCATCGACGAGCGCGCCTTCATGGACGCGATCGAGGACGCCCGCAAGGCCGCCGAGTCCGAGTTCGGGACGATGCTGCGCTGGTGCTTCGACATCCCCGGCGAGGCGGGTCTGGAGGCCGCCGAGGAGACGACCCGGCTCGCCACCGACGACCGGCTGCGCCCGGAGGGCCTGGTCTCCTTCGGTCTGGGCGGGCCCGAAGTCGGCGTGCCCAGGCCGCAGTTCAAGCCCTACTTCGACCGGGCGATCGCGGCCGGGCTGCACTCCGTACCGCACGCCGGCGAGACCACAGGACCGGAGACGGTGTGGGACGCCCTCACGCATCTGCGGGCCGAGCGCATCGGCCACGGCACCAGCGCCGCGCAGGACCCGAAGCTCCTCGCGCACCTGGCCGAGCACCGGATCGCGCTGGAGGTGTGCCCGACCTCCAACATCGCCACCCGCGCGGTCCGCACCCTCGACGAGCACCCCCTCAAGGAGTTCGTCGAGGCCGGGGTCGTCGTCACGATCAACTCCGACGACCCGCCGATGTTCGGCACCGACCTCGCCAACGAGTACGCGGTGGCCGCCCGGCTGCTCGGCCTCGACGAGCGGGGCCTGGCCGAGCTGGCGAAGAACGCCGTCGAGGTGTCCTTCCTGGACGCGGCGGGCAAGGCCCGGATCAAGGGCGAGATCGACACGTACACCGCGGGGTGGCTCGACCGGTGACCTCCGTCCCCCTCGCCGTCGGCCACCGGGGCGACCCCTATCGGCACCGCGAGAACACCGTGGCCTCGCTGCGTTCCGCGCTGCGACGGGGTGCGGACGCGGTGGAGATCGACGTACGTCTCACCCGGGACGGCGTGCCGGTGCTGCTGCACGACGACACGCTGAAGCGGCTCTGGGAGCACGAGCGGCCGGTGCGCGCGCTGTCCTGGGAGGAGGTGCGCGGGCTGACCGGCGGCGGGGTGCCGTCCCTGCCGGAGGCGCTGGCCGCGACCGAAGGGCACCGGGTGATGATCGACCTGCCCGGCTCGCCCGGCGTGCGGTCGGTGCGCCGGGTCATGGACGCCGTACGGGAGGCCGGGGCGGCGGACCGCGTGTACTACTGCGCGGGCGCCGACGCCATGCTCGCCGTGCGCGCGGCGGACCCGGACGCGGAGATCGCCCTCACCTGGACGACTCTGGCCCCGCCCCGGCCGGTCCTGCTGGAGGCGATCCGCCCGCGCTGGCTCAACTACCGTTTCTCCCTGGTGGACCGGCCCCTCGCCGAGCAGGTGCACCGCGACGGGTATCTGCTGTCCGTGTGGACCCCCGACACCCGCCGCTCCATGCGGCGGCTCCTGGACGCCGGGGTGGACTCGATCACGACCAACCGCATCGACGTGCTGTGCGCTACACGCGCGAGCGCTGCGGCACCGTCGCCGGATCGGCCGGGGTCGAGCGTGTGACGTACTGCGGCACCGGCGCGCTGTCCGTGCCGGTGTCGCGGACGAGGCCGTAGCGGAGGGCGCCCTGGTCGGGGCCGGCGTTGATGTCCTCGTCCACGGCCTGCCGGTTCGACGGGAAGACGGTCAGGCCGTAGTCGCAGCCCCGTTCGTTCTGGGTGAGGGTGACGGTGCCGTCGACGTAGAAGTACTCGTTCTGCCACATCTGCTGGGTGCCTGACGGCAGTTCGGCGTATCCGATGGCGGGCCCGCCCATGCCGGTGGCGTAGCCGTTCGGGGCGCCGGGCAGCGGGTCGTCCATCCGGCGCCAGCCGCCGGACGCCACGTGGAAGAGCTTGCCCTTCAGGCCGGTCCAGGAGGGCATGACCAGCGCGCCGGGCCGGGACTTGGGCGAGATCTGCCAGCGGACCAGGACATAGCCCCGGCCGCTCAGCGTCACGCTGTCGCCCCGGTGCTGCATGACCGCTTTCGGGCCGCCGGTGCTGGTGATGCCGGGCTCGGGGCGGCGCGGCAGGGCGGCGGGCCGGGCGTTCGGGTCGGGGGCGCGGTCGACGGCGTCGACGACCGTGCCGTAGGGGTCGGCCTTCTTCGTCGGCGAGGGCTTCGGGGCGGGCGGGGCGGAGGGCGGTGGGGGGCCGGAGGTGGTGGCCGTCGCCGTGGGGGTGACCGCGGCCCGGGGCGGCGGGGCGTCCGGCGGCTGGGTGACGACGTAGGCGCCGCCCGCGACGATGGTCGCGCCGGCGGTCATCGCGACGGCCGGCTTGGTGAGGGCGCCGAGCAGCTTGGCCGACCAGCCGACCGAGCCGGCGGCCACGGCCGTCTTGCCGCCGAAGGCGAGCGACAGGGTGAACCCGACGGGCAGCGGGACGAGCGCGATGCCGACCAGGAGGCGTTCCGCCGGTACGACGGACTCGCGGGTGTCGCCGCAGTAGCCGCAGCCGCGGATGTGCCGGGCCAGCCGTTTGCGCCACACCGAGTCCGGCCTGCCGTTCCAGCGGCCGGTCAGCTCACGCAGGTCGGCGCAGGCGCCGTCCAGGGCGCGGACGATGCCGCGCGAGGTCTCCAGGCGCTCCTTCATCCGCTGGACGCGCACGGCGGCGTGCTGCCGGGTGATGCCGACGGCGGCGGCCAGTTCGCGCCGGGTCAGTTCGCCCGCGACCTCCAGCCACCACAGCGACAGCAGTTGCCGGTCCTCGTCGTCGAGCCATCGCGCCGCCTCGGCGACCTCGCGCCGCTGGCCCTCCAACTGGAGCCGCAGCACGGTCAGTTCGGCGAAGTCGGAGGACTCCGTCTCCTCCAGCCGTTCCGGGGTCCTGCGGCGCGCGCGGTCCCGTATCTGCCGCATGGCGATCGCCACCAGCCAGGACCGGAAGCTGTCCGGGTCGCGCAGTGAGCCGAGGTTGCCGACCGCGCGCAGCATGGTCTCCTGGACGACGTCGTCGACGTCGGCGTGGCCGTTCAGGGCCCGGCCCACGATGTTGTAGACCAGCGGCAGCCAGCCCGCGACCAGCTCGTCCAGCGCCTGCCGGTCGCCGTCCTGCGCCGCCGTGACGGTGGCGCGCCAGTCCTGACTGTCCACGGTGGCCTCTCGACGCCTGGGATCACTGATGTCCGGATCACTGATGTTCCGCACGCACCCTCTCAGCCGGTCCCGGGGTCCCCGCTATGTCGGGGATCACAAGGTGGAGACGGCGTGAAGGGCGGGCGATAACACTTTTTGGCGCCGCGTCGTGGCGCCGGGACCTTCCCCTCGAGTGGTCAGTCCCTGCTCAGCGCCTGTCCCAGCTCACCCCTCCGCCGTATGCCCAGCTTCTTGTAGGTGCTGGTCAGATGGGTCTCCACGGTGCGCCGGGCGAGGTGGAGGAGGCCGGCGATCTCGGCGTTCGTACGGCCGCCGGCCGCCAGCCGGGCGATGCGCAGCTCGCTTCCGGTGAGGGCTCCGGAGCCGGTGCGGGCGGTGGCGGCGCGACGGCCCCCGCCCTCGCGCAGGGCCTCCTCCGCCAGGGTCCGCAGCCGCACCGCGCCCAGGCGTTCGGCGCGTTCCGCGGCGGTGCGCAGACAGTCCCGGGCCCGGGCGCGTTCGCCGGCGGCGGTCAGTTGCCGGCCCTGCGCGAGGAGCGCGGCCACCAGTTCCCCCTCCGTGGCGGCCGGCGCGTCCGCGAGGAGGGCCACGGCCTCCTCCGCCAGGTGCAGGCCCCGGCGGCCGCCGGTGACCGTGCCGAGCACCCTGAGGGCGCGGCCGACCGTGCGGGGCGTGCCCCACACCCGGGCCAGGCGCAACTCCTCCTCGGCCAGGGCGAGCGCCTCCTGGGGGCTGCCGAGGGCCAGCCGGCATTCGGCGGCGGCGGAGCGCCACGGGGTGACGACCGGGCTGACCACGTCGCGGCCGGTCTGGCGGCGGCCGCACTCCAGGAAGTCGTGCAGGGCCCCGGCCGTGTCGCCCGCGTCGGCGCGCTGCACGCCCCGCGCGTACAGGAAGCGGTTCAGCTCCCAGCTGTCGGGCGCCTCGCGCAGGTCGAAGCCGTCCGCGAGCCGCCGGGCCTCGGCGGCGCGGCCGGTCTCCACGAGTGCGATCAGGGTGGTGGCGTGCACGTTGGAGGGGCCGTGGGCGTGAGTGGGGGGTTCGGCGGGCAGCAGCGTGTACTGGCCGCGCGCGGCGGCGATGTCGGCCCGTGTGTTGAGCAGCGCCGCGTGCATGGGGTGCAGCAGGTCGGGGCGCTGTCCGGCCAGGCCGCGGTCCACGAGGCGGTCGGCCTCGTCGAGTTCGTCGGCCCACTGGGCGACCGCGGCGGACGTGCCCAGCAGGAAGGGCTCGGTCAGCGGGTGGGCCGGCTCGGCGAGGAGCGCGCGCACCTGCCGCATCGCGTCGCCCGCCGAGGCCAGTGCGGCGCTGGCCGCGTACCGGACGAGCAGCGCCCGGGTCGCCGGTCCCACGAGTTCCGGTGAGCGCTCGACGGTCTCGGACAGCCGGCGGTACACCTCGCTGCGGACCGTCTGGTCCTGGTCGGACAGCAGGGCGGACGCGGTCTGGAGGGCGCTGCCCAGGTCGGGGTGTCCGGTGAGCTGGCCGTCCACCGTGCGCAGTACCTCCACGGCGGCGCGGGCCCGGCCGCGTCCGGCCAGCGCGGTGCCGAGGGCCACGGCGGCACGCACCCGGTCCTGCGGTGTGCCGTGCAGCCCCAGTGCCTCGGTGAGCCGGGGGATGCCGGCCGAGGATTCCCGGCCCGCGCACTCCAGGGAGCCCAGCTCGGTCAGCACCCGCTGCCGGTGGTCGTCGGGCAGCGGCTCCTCCAGGGCTCTGCGCAGGAGCGCGACGGCGTCGTCGGAGCGGCCGTCGCGCAGCGCGAGGGAGGCGGCGTCCCGCAGCACGGCCGGGGCCCAGGAGGCGCCCACGGGTCCGGACCGCAGCAGGTGCCGTGCCACCGCGGCGGTGGGGGCACCGCGCTGCAGCAGCGCGTCGGCCGCGGTCCGGTGCACCGCGCGCCGCCGGGCCGCGGGGACGCCGGTGAGTACGGCGTCCCTCAGCAGCGGATGGGCGTAGCGGGGCAGGCCGTCCGGGCCGGGGCGCAGCAGGCCGAGCCCGGTCATCGCGGTGAGCCAGCCCGCCACCCGGGCCGGATCGGCACCGGCGAGCTCCCCGAGCAGACCGGCCGGCGCGTCGCCCCCGGCCGCTCCCCCTTCCACCCGCTCCCATCCCTCCTCGAGCACGGCGAGAGCCCGGGCCACCTCCGCCGTGCCGTTCCCGGCACTGTCCAGCCACCACTGCACGGCGGCCACATAGGAGCCCTGGTACAGGGCGGCGGAGGCCTCGGGAAGGGCGGGGTACGGGAGCGGGACGCCGGTCGCGTACCCGCCGGAGGCGCTGAGGTCGTCCAGGAGGGCCCTCAGCAGCAGGGGGCTGCCCGCGCCGGCCCGGACGCAGCTCTCGACCCATGCCGTGGGGGCGTCCGGGTGCTCCACGCGCACCAGGCCGGTCGCCGAGTCCGGGGTGAGCGGGGGCAGGGTGTGGGTGTCGACGAGGGCGGGAGAGAGGGTGTGGGTGAAGCCGGGGGCGGGCGGATCGACGTCGTACTGGCCGCGTTCGGTGACGGCCAGCAGGATCGGGAGAGGTAATCGGTCCACGTGCCGGGCGGCCTCCACCAGCCAGCGGTACGAGGGACCGTCGGCGAGGTGGACGTCGTCCACGGCGAGCAGCAGCGGGGACTCACCGGCGTACGAGCGCAGCGCGTGCCGGAGCAGGACGGACTGCTCGCGCTCGTCGCCGGCCGGGTCGGCCTGCCCCGAGCCCGGTACGGGTCCCAGGAGTTGGAGCACGGCGGCGAACGGCGCGGCCGCCCAGCCCTGCGAGCAGCGGGCGCGCAGCACCCGTACGCCCTGGGCGGCGGCGGCCTCGGCGGCCGCCTCCCGGACGCTGGTCCGGCCGGTGCCGGTGGCTCCGCGCAGCAGCACGAGGCCGCCCGTCCCGGATCGGGCGCGTGCGAGGCCGGCCGCCAGCAGGGCAGCGGCCTCCCGGTGTTCGGCCGGCCGCGCACGCCGCGACTGCTCGAGCTGAGGATCGGGCATTCCTGCCTCCCTGGTCGGACGTGGCGTCTTCCCCCGTCGAGGACGGCCTGCGCCCGGGGCTGGTGCCGTGACAAGTGCCACGGCGGCGAGTTCCGGCCCCGGTGGAACCGGACGGGCCGTCACCGCACGGCTGCTCTGCGGCCGCCGGCGATCTCGTGGTCGGCGCGGGGCCGATCTCGTGGTGCGCCTCGTGGTGATCCACGATTGCGACCGGACCGTCCGCCCCAGAAGGGTGAGGAGTGCACATCCGCCACCGACCCCACAGAGGTGGCGCGTACGTGGACATAGGGGAAACGGTTGCTCAGCTCATCGCGGACCACACGCCCCGGCACGGCCGATTCCGCGTCCCGGATACCCGTGGCGGTACACGCCACGGACCCGATAACGCGCGAGGGAGCGCTCAGCCAGCTGCGCCGGTTCCCGGAGATCGACCTGCGGGAGGAGACCGAGTCCGGCCCCGGCACGGTGGCCCTGCTCATCGACGACGTCCTCGACGACACGGCCCTGACCCGGCTGCGCCGGGTGGTGCGCAGCGAGGGCGCGCGGGCGGTGCTCGTGGTGTCCGCGCTGCGGGAGACGGAACTGCTCGACGTGATCGAGTGCGGGGTCGGTGCCATCGTCTGGCGCCGCGAGGCCACCGCGACCCGGCTGGTGCAGGCCGTGCTCGCGGCCGCCCGCGGCGACGGCGACCTGCCCGCCGATCTGCTCGGCCGGCTGATCAACCAGGTGGGAACCCTGCATCGCGGCGCCGCCGGCCGTACCGGAGCTCCGGCCTCGGGGATGACACCCCGTGAGGTGGACGTACTGCGGCTGGTGTCCGAGGGACTCGACACCGGTGAGATCGCCAGCAAGCTGTCCTACTCCGAACGCACCGTCAAGAACGTGATGCACGGGCTGACCACCCGACTGCACCTGCGTAACCGGGCACACGCCGTGGCCCATGCCCTGCGGGAAGGCTACATCTGACCGAACGGGCATCCGAAGGCGACCCCACGGGCAGCGCTTTCTGCCCCGCCGCCGTCCCCGGCGACCCTGCGGGCCGTGGCGGGGCGGAGGGCAGGATCGGATACGGCGGCGCACAGCACGGCAGTGTGGGAACGGGAGCACATCGGTGATCCACGAGGTGGACGAGGTTCTCAAGAACCTGCTCAGCGGCGGCGCACTGGCCGGTTCCGGCATCGACGTCGCGCTCGACGCCCCGACCCGTGACTGGGCGGCCCGCCGCAACGCGCCCACGATCAACGCCTATCTGTACGACATCCGGGAGGACGTCGCCCGCCGCCAGCGGGGCCATGTCCCGGTCCACGACGAACGGGACTTCGTCGTCAAGCACCGGCAGCCGCCCCGCTGGTTCCGCCTGTCGTACCTGGTGACGGCGTGGACGAAGCAGCCCCAGGACGAACACCGGCTGCTGTCCGCGGTGCTGGCCACGCTGATCCCGCGCGAGCTGATCGGCTCCTCCGAACTGCCGGGGTCCCTCGGCGCGTTGGGCATGACGATCCCGATGTCCGTGGCCGGCACCCAGACCGAGTCGCGTTCCCTCGCGGAGATCTGGTCGGCGCTCGGCGGCGAACTCAAGCCGTCCCTCGACCTCGTGATCACCGCCCCCTTCCCGGCCTACCCCGAGTACGACGCCGGTCCGCCCGTCACCGAGGGCGTGGCGGTCCGTGTCCGCACCGTGGACGACACGCAGCCGCGGACGGAGGAACGCGCCCACAGCGCACGGCAGGTGGCGGCGGCCCAAGAGGCCCGCGAAGCCCGCAGAACGGCACGACGGGGCCAGGGACCGGACCGCACGACATGACCACGCGGACGTCCGACACCGAGACCCCCGCCACCGCACTCCTCTCCCGCCTGGCCGAACTGCGGGACCGGGTCGCCCTGCTGGTGGAGCACCGGTCCGCCGGCGACCCCACGGCAGGCGACCCGCTGCGCGGCCTGTACCTGTCGGAGGAGGCCGTACGGCATCTGCTGCGCCCGGCCGAGCAGTTGCCGCTCAGCTCCCCCGGCACCGGCGGGCCGCCCGGACCCGACGCCGGTCTCGACCGTCTGGCCGGCCTCTCCGCCCGGCTCCGCCTGACCGAGCTCGACACCGCGCTGCTCCTCATCGCCCTCGCCCCCGACCTGGACCGCGGCTTCGAGCCGCTGTACGGCTACCTCAACGACGACGTCAGCCGCCGGCGGGCCACCGTCGCGCTCGCCCTCGACCTGTGCGGGATCCCCGTGCACCTGGCCGAGGGACGGGCCCGGCTGCATCCCACGGCCCCGCTGTCCGCGCTCGGGCTGCTCACCGTGGAGGAACCCGAACGCCCCTTCCTCAGCCGCGCGCTGCGCGTGCCGGACCGTCTCGTGGCCCACCTCCTCGGCGACGAGACCCCCGACGCGTCACTCGCCGGCCATCTGCAGACGCTGCCCGCGCCGGAGGCCGGTACGGACCTCCCCGGCCCGGACGACGAGGCCGCCCGGATCGCCCGTCGGCTGGCCGCCCTGCTGGTCTCCGGGCCGCCGCTCACCGTGTATCTGCGCGAGCGCCGCGAGGGCGACGGGCTTCCCTGTGTCGACGCCGCCCTGCGCGCCGCGGGCGTCGCGGCCGTGCGGTTCACGGGTCCCGAGGACCGCGTCCCGGACCTGCTGCGTGAGGCCCGGCTGAGCGACCGTGCGGTCGTCGTCACGGGGCTGCCGGAACAACCGGCGGCGCTGTTCCGGGAGTTGGCCGCGGCGGTCGATGTCCCCGTGCTGGTGACCGGGTCCCGCCCGTACGACCCCCAGTGGTGCGACCAGGACCCACTCGTCCTGGAGGCACCCGCACAGCGCGCGGGCGCGGTGGACGCCTGGTCGGCCGCGCTCGGCGGGGAACCCGGCTTCGACCTGGCCGCCACCGTCGCCCCGTACCACCTGGCCGGTGACCACATCACGCGTGCCGCCCGTGCGGCCCGGGGCCTCGCCGACTTCGACGGGACCCCGCTCTCCCCCGCCCACCTGCGCCTCGCCGCCCGGCAGCAGTCCGCCTCCGGCCTTGAGCAGCATGCCCGCCGGATCCGGCCCGACGTGGACTGGCGGGACCTCGTCCTGCCCGACGGGCCCCTGACCCAGCTACGGGAACTCGCCCTGCGCGCCCGCCACCGCGACCGGGTCCTCGGCGACTGGCGGCTCAGCGCGGGCGGCGGCCGGGGCCGGGGCGTCCTCGGCCTGTTCGCGGGCGAGTCCGGCACCGGCAAGACACTCTCGGCGGAGGTCGTCGCGGCCGACCTCGGACTCGATCTCTATGTCGTCCAGCTCTCGTCCGTCGTCGACAAGTACGTCGGCGAGACCGAGAAGAACCTGGAACGCATCTTCACCGAGGCCGACCGCACGGACGCGGTGCTCCTCTTCGACGAGGCCGACGCCGTCTTCGGCAAGCGGTCCGAGGTGAAGGACGCGCACGACCGGTACGCCAACCTGGAGAGCGCCTATCTGCTCCAGCGGCTGGAGTCCTTCGACGGCATCGCTCTGCTCACCACCAACCTGCGCGCCAATATCGACGAGGCGTTCACCCGGCGTCTGGACCTGATCGTCGACTTCCCGTTCCCGGACGCCGGGCAGCGCCTCGCGCTGTGGTGGCACAGCCTGTCGCACGTGCCCCGCGCGGACGGCATCGAACTCGACGCGGTGGCCTCCGGCTTCGAGCTGGCGGGCGGCTCCATCCGCAGCGCGGTGGTGACCGCCGCGTACCTGGCCGCGGGGCGCGGGGGCAACGTCACGGCGGACGACCTCCTGGAGGGCGCCCGCCGTGAGTACCGCAAGGCCGGCCGCCTGGTGCCGGGGGAAGGCACCTGGTAGCGGCCTCGCGCTCAGTCCTCCGACGGCTTGACGATTTCCCATTCCTGGTCGTCGGTGTTGGAGCAGTCGAAGAGGGTCAGGTTGGTGCCGTCGACGCCGGTGCTGTAACCGGCCACGTCCAGGCACTTGTTGTTGCTGGCGAAGTTGCGGATCCAGTAGGCGCCGCTCGGCTGCTTGTCGATCCACCACAGCTGGTTGTCGCGGGTCGTGCCGTCACAGGTGTACTTGGTGATCGGGGACCGCACGTCAGCCGCCCCGTAGTAGGGCAGGTCCACGCAGAGCTGCTCCTTGACGTTGCGGATCAGGAAGAGCGCGTGGCCGCCCGGCCCCTTGTCCGGTTCCGTCACCTCGAGGTTCCACCGCTGGGTGCCCTGCGGGGACTCGTTGCACGTGTACTGATGCGGGCGGCCGTCGTCCTTACCGGCGCCCGGAAGGCCGACGCACATCTTGGTGGTGGTGTTGCGCAGCAGGATGTTCTCCGCCGGCACCACGGGCTTGGGGGGCTTCTTGGTCTGCTTGGGCGCGCCTCCTCCGCCGCCCTGGCCGTCGCCGCCCTCCGGCTTCTGCGGGGTGGGTGACGGGGGCGGCGGGGCCGAGGTCAGGGACGGGGTGGGGGTCGGGGACGGCTCGAGGGTGCTGCCGGCGGCGGCCGGCGACGCGTCGGCCTTGGTGATGACCGAGGGCTTGTAGGCGAGCCACAGCATGAGGAAGGTGAACGCGAGGGCGAACAGGATCCCGAAGAGGGTCGCCAGCCAGCCCGGCAGGAACCCGCGCTGGACGAACGTCCCCTCCACGGGCATCGCCGTGGCGCCGGACCGCTGCACGGCGAGGGTGTAGGGCCGCTGTTCCTTCGACCCGAACCAGATGATGTTCTTGGGCTTGAGCGTGGTCTTGACGAACGCCGCCCGGCCCGGCTCGATCTGCACATTGGACGGGTGGATGTCGTACGACAGTTCGTCGCCGTTGTCGCTGCCGCTCAGGGACGCGGTCAGCTTGGTGTTGCCCACGTTGTCGACGGCGAGCCGGGGCCGCCCCCGGAACCGCCCCTTGACCGTGGGCGGCACCAGCTCCGCCCGGACCTCGGTGAACGGCGTGATGGTCAGGTTGCCCTCGGGGACGGTCGTCGCCTCGGGATGCTCGGTCGGCGTGATCCGCACCGCGTACGGGTTCGGGCCCGCCGTGGCGTCCGGCGTACGCGGCGGCGCGAACGTCAGCTCCACCGTGCCGGTCGTGCCGGGGTAGAGGCGCAGGGACGCCGGCTCGACCGTCGTCCAGGGGGCGACGGGGCCGACCGGTTCGAAGCGGTACTCGTCGACGATGTCGCCGGTGTTGCGCAGGCGCAGGCGCACGCGCGTGCTGCTGCCCGGGTCGACGGTCGCGGAGGCGGGTTCCAGAGATGTCCACAGGCTCACGTCGCGACGCTAGCCGGGGTGTGCACGGCGCGTCAGGAAGCTTAAGGGCACGA
The DNA here is from genome assembly GCF_042674225.1 of Streptomyces sp. NPDC056948. NCBI lineage: Bacteria > Bacillati > Actinomycetota > Actinomycetes > Kitasatosporales > Streptomycetaceae > Streptomyces > Streptomyces sp. NPDC056948. The sequence continues at coordinate 15,825 of NZ_JBHUQX010000011.1, read as the reverse complement.
TGAGAGGGCCGAACGGGCCACGGTGCGGGCCATCAGGTCCGGGGCGCCGGTGCGCCGGTCGCCGTCAGGACGAACTGGGCGTAGGAGTCGGCGTTCATGAGGGCGCGCCGCCCCAGGGCGTACCAGTTGGACTGCTTGCCCAGGTACGTCTGCTCGTCCTTGCCGTTGAACTCCTTCGGATCGCGCACCTTGCGCCGGTCGAGCATCGCGGGCTCCATCGCGGCCGCCACCTCCGGATCCGCCGACGCCGTGAACTCGTCCTCCTGCACCTCCTCGAAGTACGGGCTGTACTGGTAGTCGAGGGTGCCGGCGAAGCGGTGCGTGGCCTCGTGGACGATGTACCACGCGATCTGGCCCGGCTCCAGCAGGTGGATCGGTCCTGAGCGCTCCATCAGGGGCGGCAGTTCCTCGCTCATCTTGTCGTGGCCGAGGCTGAACAGACCCGCCACGTTCTCCGACAGGTTCCCGTCGACCCAGGCGGTGGCGTTCTGCGGCACGCCCGGCACACCGCTGCCGACCAGGGCGATCTTCGCGCCCTGCGCGTTCAGTCCGTCGTGGATGCGCTGGACGATCTCGGCGATCCGGGGCAGGAACGGCGCGAGCGCCCCGGGAGGGGCGGTCCGGAACACGGGGAAGCCCGATTCCAGACCCGCCGGCAGCGCCCCCTCGGGGTCGCCGTCGGCCTCCCTCAGCATCTTCAGTGCCGAGGCGATGCGCTGCTTGGCCTCGGCCACCGCGCGGCTGGTCTGTGTCCTGCGCCGGACGAGATCCTTCTCGGAGATCCGGCCCTTGGTGGAGAACGCGACGTTCTCGCTGCTGTGGAGCCGCTCGCTCTCGTCGTCGTACGTGTCACCCGGGTGGGGCTTCCTGCCGGGGTCGAGGCCCAGCTCGGCGGAGGTCTTGAGAGCGCCGGCCCCGCCCTCGCTACGCCACCGCTAGTGCGGTCGTTCGCGTTCGTCCTGGACGCCGGCGCCCTGGTCGAACGTCCACACGGTCCGCTGGACGGTCCCCTCGCCCGTCGCGCCGCCGGCCGGCCCGCCGGTGCCCTCGGCCGCTGTCGGCTGAACGGCGGGCACCGGACCGTTCATCACCCGCCGGGCGTTGTCCACCGCGTGTCGCTCGCCCGAGTCGCCCACGTCGGACATCCTGACGCCGGCGCCGCTGTCCGTGCCGGGGACGGGGCCGGCCATCTGGTCCTGGAAGTGGGTGAGTTCGTGCGCCCAGTCCTCCTTGGTCAGCGGCGCGCCCTCGACGATGTGGGCCCCGGACGTGTACGCCTTCGCGCCCAGCTCCGCCGCCGACTCCCGGGCCAGCGACCCCTTGTGCACACGTACGCCGCTGAAGTCGGCGCCGCCGAAACGGGCCTCCATCTCGGTCCGCAGCCCGGAGTCCATGCGCTGCCCCGGGGTGTTCACCACGTCGTGCACCAGGGCGCGGCGCTGTACGGAGGGCGTGTGCCCGCAGTGCGCGTCGTGCTCGTGCCGCTCCTCCGCCACGGTCCGGGCCACGGCCGCGTTGCCGGCCATGCGCTGGAGCGCCAGCATCGGGTGCGCCGGCACGCCGGGCGCGTTCGCGCTGCGGTCGTCCCGATCGGCGGTCCGCTTGCCCCCTGTTCCGTGTGCGTGCACGGCGTTCTCCTCGACTCGACGGCTGACCCGTCAGTTTCGCCCGCCGTGGCCGTGGAAAGGGAGGGCCACGAGGGCAGAGGTGAGGGCAGGGCCCGCTCGGCGAGGGCCGGGACACCTTCGGAAATGCCCTTGCGGGCAACGGGATTGCCCCCGCTTCGGCACCGAAGGCCGTTCCCGCACCGGTCCGGCGCGCGCGAGGGTGAGGGCTGTTCGTGTCTCGTACCCCGAGGAGAGCAGAGCATGCCGTCCTACCTGTCGCCCGGCGTCTACGTCGAGGAGGTGGCCAGCGGCTCGCGCCCGATCGAGGGGGTGGGGACGTCGGTGGCGGCCTTCGTCGGACTCGCGCCGACCGGACCGCTGAACGAGCCGACACTGGTCACCAACTGGACGCAGTACGTGGCGGCCTTCGGTGAGTTCACCGATGGGTACTACCTCGCGCACTCCGTCTACGGCTTCTTCAACAACGGCGGTTCCGCCGCCTACGTCGTCCGCGTGGGAGGCTCCTCCGAGGGTGCTCCCGCCGAGGCCGGCCAGGGCCCCGCCGCCGTCACCGGCCGCTCCGGCAACGCCCCGGCCGCACTGCCCGCGGGCGAGCCGAAGCAGCTCGGCACCTTCGCGGTCACCGCGGTGGCGCAGGGCGATCTGAGCGTCGAGGTCGCGGACCCCGAGGGCGAGGGTCCCGCCGAGCGCTTCAAGCTCATCGTCAAGGACGGCGACAAGCCGGTCGAGACGTTCGACGTGACCGCCAAGAAGGGCGGCCGCAACTACGTCGTCACGCAGGTCAAGGAGCGCTCCAAGCTCATCACCGTCGCCGAGGCCGCGCCGGCCGCGCAGCTCGCCCGCCCGGACAACCAGACGGTGGCCCTCGCGGCCCCGGCGCCCGCGCCCGCCGCCCCCGCCGCCTCCACCGGGAACGCGGACGCCTCGCACCCGGGCCCGGCCCAGTACCTCGGCGACTCCGCCGACCGCACCGGCTTCGGCGGTCTGGAGGCCGTGGACGAGGTCTCCATGGTGGCCGTCCCCGACCTGATGGCCGCCTACCAGCGCGGCGCGATCGACCTGGAGGCCGTCAAGGCCGTCCAGCTCGGGCTGATCGCGCACTGCGAGCTGATGGGCGACCGGGTCGCCGTGATCGACCCGCCGCCTGGCATGAACGCCCGCCAGATCCGGGTCTGGCGCCAGGAGACCGCCGGCTACGACTCCAAGTACGCGGCCCTGTACTACCCCTGGATCAAGACCTTCGACCCGGCCACCGGCCACTCCCGGCTGGTGCCGCCGAGCGGCCATGTCGCCGGTATCTGGGCCCGCAACGACTCCGAGCGCGGCGTCCACAAGGCCCCCGCCAACGAGGTCGTCCGCGGCGCCGTCGACCTCGAACTCCAGATCACCCGCGGCGAGCAGGACCTGCTCAACCCGATCGGCGTCAACTGCATCCGCGCCTTCCCCGGCCGCGGCATCCGTGTCTGGGGCGCCCGCACCCTCTCCTCCGACCCGGCCTGGCGCTACCTCAACATCCGCCGGTACTTCAACTACCTGGAGGAGTCGATCCTGATCGGCACCCAGTGGGTGGTGTTCGAGCCGAACGACCACAACCTGTGGGCCCGGATCCGGCGCAACATCTCGGCGTTCCTGGTCAACGAGTGGCGCGACGGCGCCCTGTTCGGCCAGCGTCCCGAAGAGGCGTACTACGTCAAGTGCGACGACGAGACGAACCCGCCGGAGTCGGTAGACGTCGGCCGGGTGGTCTGCGAGATCGGCATCGCACCGGTGAAGCCCGCCGAGTTCGTGATCTTCAGGCTGGCCCAGTTCTCCAGCGGAGGCGGGGAGCTGGAGGAGTAGCCCCGGCCGCACCCCTGCCATTCACCACGACCCCCTAGAAGGACAGCGGACAGCACATGAGCCTTTCGCCGGGTGACTCCCTCACCTCACACAATTTCGGGCTGCAGATCGACGGCGTCATGGTCGAGTACCTCGCCGAGGTCAGCGGCCTGTCCATGGAGCAGGACGTCATCACGTACCAGCAGAACACCCAGAACGGCCAGAACAAGGTCGTGAACCTGCCGGGCGTGAAGAAGAACGGGACCTGCACGGTCGTCCGCGGTATGACCCAGTCGGCCGCGTTCACCGAGTGGATCAACCAGTCGATCACCGGCCAGATGAGCACGGCCCGCAAGAACGCGTCCATCATCATGATGGACTTCCAGAGCAACCCCGTGAAGCGCTACAACATGCGCAACGCGTGGTGCAGCAAGATCGACACGAGCACCGTGAAGGCGGGCGAGGCGTCGGCGCTCACCGAGACCGTCACCATCGTGTTCGAAGAACTGGACATCGAGTAATGAGGCGTACGGCCGCCAGGGCCGGCGGCGCGGTCGTGCACGCGGGCGCCGACGCGGCGGGGACGGTGGGGCCGGGGCCGATGCAGGCCCCGCCCGCCGCCCCGGTCCCGGAGCAGGCCGCGCCACAGCAACAGTACGAACTGCGCACCGAGTTCCCCTTCCAGTTGCCGCGCGGGTACGTCGACGAGGCGGGCACCGTCCACCGCGACGGCGTGATGCGCCTGTCGACGGCCCGGGACGAACTCGTGCCGCTGCGGGACGTGCGGGTGCAGGAGAACCCGGCGTTCCTGTCGGTGGTGCTGCTGGGCCGGGTGATCACCCGGCTCGGCACGCTGCCGCATGTGCACGACGGGACCGTGGAGAACATGTTCGCCTCGGACCTCGCTTTCCTGCAGGACTTCTACCGCCAGATCAACGCGGAGGGCCACACCCGCGCGGCCGTGGAGTGCCCGCACTGCGCGGAGCCCTTCGAGGTGGAACTCGGCGGGAGCCGCCTGGGGGAATCGTGACGTACGCGACCGACCGGCTGCACGAGGAGATCGCGTACGTCGCCTACCACTTCCACTGGAGCATGGACGAGATCCTGGACCTGGAACACCGCGACCGGCGCCGCTACACGGCCGAGATCGCGTCCCTGGTCACGCGGGCCGGGGCGGAGGACTGAGGCATGGGGTTCCTGGACCGGTTGCGGGGGCGGCGGGACGACGGGCTTGACGGCGGCGACCGGGTCGCCGCCGCCGAGGCGGTACCGGCGGACGGTGGTTCCGCGAGTACGGGTACGGACGCCGGTACGGAGACCGGTGCGGCGGCGGCCGGCGCGGGTGCCGGCCCCGTGGTGAGCGCCGCCTGGTCGAGGCTGCCGTCGATCCAGCGGGCCCTGGCCTCCGGTCAGGAGCCCGGGGTCGCGGACGCGGGGTTCGGCGGACGCCTGCCGACGTGGCAGAACCCGTCGTTCGCGGGCACGGCGTCGCCCGCGGTCCTGAACGGGCAGTCGCGCACGTTGCTCGGCGACCTCTCGCACCCGACGTCGGGCCGCCCGGTGTTCGGCCTCGAACGCCCCACGGGAGCTTTGCCGTTGACCGGCCCGGAACCGGTGGTGCAGCGGGCACCGGCGGTGCCGTTGCGGGAGGTTCCGGCGAGGGCGGTGGGGCGGACGGGGGTCCGTGGTGGTGGGAGTGCTGGTGGAGGTACCGGTGGTAGTGCCGGTGCCGATTTCGGTGGCGGTGGCGGTTCCGGTGGCGGTTCCCGTTCCGGTGGCGGTGCCGGTTCCGGTGGCGGTGCCGGTTCCGGTGGCGGTGCCGGTTCCGGTGGCGGTTCCGGTGGCAATGGCGGTGGCGGTGGCGGTGGCGGTGGCGGTGCCGACTTCGGTGCCAGTTCCCGTTCCAGTGGCAGTGCCGGTGCCGCCAGGGCTGGGGGTGTTGCCGGAGTTTCGGGGGGCTCGGAGGTGCCTTGGGGCTCGGAGGGGTCCGGGGTTTCGGAGGTTGTCCGGGGTTCGATGGTTTCCGGGGGCTCGGGGATTCCCGGGGGTTCGGGAACTCCCGCGGGTTCGGGAACTCCCGGGGCTTCGGGAACTCCCGCAGGTTCGGGAACTCCCGGGACTTCGAAGGGCGCTGGGGGTTCGAAGGTTCCCACGGCCTCGGGGACTCCCGGGGCCTCGGAGACTCCCGGGGCCCCAAAGAGGGCTGGGGACTCGGAGACTCCCGGAGCCTCGAAGAGGGCTGGGACCTCGAAGGGGGCCAGGGCTTCGAAGGGGGCCAGGGCTTCGAAGGGGGTCAGTGGCTCGAAGACCCCCCGGGCTTCGGGGACTCCCGGAGCTTCTCAGGGTGCCGGGGACTCGAAGGTGCCCGGAGGCTCGGGGATTCCCAAGGCCTCGACGAGTGCCGGGGCCTCGGACGCGCCCGGGGTCTCGGAGCGCGTCGGGGGCGGCGCGGAAGTCGGGATGACCCCGGGGCCTGCCGCGAGCGCGGAGGCCGGTGGGGTCGCGAGGGCTGCCCGGGCGCACGCGCCCGCGGTCCAGCGGCTGGGTACGGGCAGCTCCGCACCTTCGGGTGGCGGGTCGCTGCCGGCCCCAAGGGCCGCACGTGCCGCGACCGCCCGTTCGACCGCTCCCGTCACTCCGGCTGCTGCGGCGGTTCCCGTGGTGTCCCCGATACCGCCGCCCGTCCGGGAGCAGGTCGCCGCACCGCTCCCCGTTCCGGGCCTCCACGTGACGCCCGTTCCGGCAAGCCGGCCGTCCCGGCCGAACTCCCTGACGAGGACACAGGCAGAAGCGGCACCGGTACAGCGACGAACGCTCCCTGCGACGCGGCGGACGGCGAGGCACGAGGGTACTTCAACGAGCGTCAGCAGGCCGGGAGTTGACACACCCACGCCCGCAGCCCCGGCTTCTGTCCAGCGGGCGGTCACCGGCCCTGCCGATGAGGGCAACGGCAACACCCCGGACACCGCCGAACGAGGCGACGCTCTCCCGTCGGGCCCGGCCGTCATCAGCCGTACGACGAACAGCCCGGCTGCGGAGGCAGCACTCACGCAGCCGAAGGGGGCCGTGCCCGGGCCGGGTGCGGTGACGCCGCCGTCAGGACCGGCCGGGGCGCAAGGGCCCACGCTGTCGGGCAGGGCGGGCACTCCGTCGATGCCGGGCAAGTCCGCGCACAGCACGGTAGACACCGCAGCCGCACCGACCCCGTCCGTTCAACGACGACCGGCCACCCCTACCCGACCGCAGCCGTCGCCCTCCGGCACAGGCACAGGACCGATCCACACCCCGCCCGCCGCCCCCGCCCAAGCGCCACGACGCACGCAGTCGAACAACGCCGCTAGGACGTCACCCACCAGCAACACCACACCGGCACCCGGTCGGCACAGCCACACAACACCCACCACCCCCACACCGTCGACGGGCACACAGCCCGGCAACAGCGCCTCAACACCCGCCGGCAACTCAGCACCGACACCCGGCCAGGGCAGCCTCGCGACACCCACCACCCCCACCCCACGCCCACAGCCCAGCGATGGCAACACCGCACCCAACCGCACCCCAGCCACCGGCGACCCCACACCGCCAACAGGATTTCCCGCCTCACCGCCCCACACGCCTGCACGCATCCCCACCGGCCCCAGCCCGGCCCCAACGGTCCAACGCCAACAGACCGCCCCTGCCCGACCGCCCCGCCCACAGCCCGGCAACAGCTCTACGAAACCCACCGGCGCCACCACCCCAACACCAGCCGACAACAGCCGAACCAACTCCCCCGCTCCCACCCCGACAGCAGGCGCCCCCACCGCACCATCACCACGGCCGCCTGCCGACAGCCCCGCTCCCGCACCCACCGGCGTCGCGCAGCCCCCCACGAGCCCTGAAGCACAGCCACCCCACGACCCCTCGCACGCACACCCCGCTGCCAAGGCAACCGTCGCTCCACCGTCGGTGCACACCGTTCAGCGAGCGGCACTCCCTCCCACCACGGCAACCAGCCCCACACAGCCCCCAGCCACAGGCCGTACCCCCCGTACCCCCCACCTCGGCCTAGGCGCACCGATCACCCCACAGCCCGCCGCCTCACCCCAGCAGCCGGCCCCGGCCCCGGTCCTCACCACACCCAGCACCACACCCCGCCGCGCCCCACTGGGCGCCCCCGTGAGCCCAGCACCGACACCCCCGGCCACCAACAACCCCACCACCCCCGCCACCCCATCCGCCACCTCCCCCCTCCCCGTGGTCCAACGCTTCTGGAAGAAGCCGAAGTCCAGCACCAAGAACGCCCCCAAGAACACCACCGGCGCCCTCGCGGCCGCCGCGGCCGCCACCATCGCCAACACCCTCACGACCCAGACCGCACCACCCCCCTACACACCCCCCTCGCCACACCAAAGCCCCAGCCCCCCACCCCCGTACTCGGAATCCGCACCCGCATCCACGTCCACGTCCGCACCCGCATCCGCATCCGCAACCGCATCCGCGTCCGCGAACCAACCACCCCCGCCCGCCTACACAGAGATCCCGAACGGCGGATTCGACCCCCGTGAGCTCACCGACTTCCAGCTCGACGAACTGGTCCACCGCCTCATCGGCCGCATCACCCGGCTGATCCGCACGGAACTCCGCATGGACCGCGAGCGGATCGGCAGACTCCGCGACCCCCGCCACTGATACAGAAAGGCCCTCGATGTCCCGCCAGGACCCGGGCTCCACCATCTGGTTCACCCTCAGCATCGACGGTGAGAGCCTCGGCTACTTCAACGGATGCGAAGGGCTGTCGTCCCAGGTGGAGGTCGAGCAGCGCCAGGAGGGCGGCAACAACGGGTTCGTCTGGCAACTGCCCACCCGTGTCACCTTCTCCACCATCCGGCTGACCCGCCCGCTCACCCCGGACACCACCAAGGTCGCCAAGTGGATCTCGTCCGTGCAGACGGGGATCAAGCGGCCCACCGCCCAGATCGCGGCGCTGCGCGCGGACGGTTCGGAGGTGGCCCGCTGGGGGCTGATCGAGGTACTGCCGGTGAGCTGGAGCGGTCCCAGCCTGGACCCCGCCAACCCGGCCGTGGCGACCGAGGTCCTGGAGATCGCCCACCACGGGTTCACGGACTGAAGGGGCATCACGACATGGCAAGAGCCAGCAGCAGGGGCGCCGGAAAGAGCCTCGTCAGGGCGACGCTCGCGATCCACGAACCTCCCGTCGGCAAGAGCACCACGCCCGGCGGGATCATCAAGACCTTCGGCTTCGACTTCAATCCGTCGCAGCTCTCCCTGACCCGCCGCGCCCAGTGGAAGTCGACGCCCGCGCAGATCGAACGGGACGGCGCCCTGCCGGAGTTCATGGGCGCCGAGGCGCGGGAGATGAGCGTGGAGATCTTCCTCGACTCCTCCGCCAAGCCCACCGGCAACACCGTGCTGAAGAAGGTGGAGTCGCTGCTCGCCTGCTGCGAGGTGACCAACGCCAGCATCGCCGCGAAGCAGCCGTCGCCGCCCTGGGTGGTGTTCCAGTGGGGGTCGTTCTCCACGGCCCGGTTCACGGCGTACGTGAGCTCGGTGGAGGCGACGTACTCCCTCTTCGGCACGACCGGCGTGCCCATCCGCGCCACCTGCCGGCTCCAGCTTCACGAGATACCGAGCAAGACCAAGAGGCAGAACCCCACGTCGGGCGCGCTCACCGCGCAGCGCGTGCACCGGGTCGTGGCGGGCGACTCGCTGCAGTCGCTGGCCTGGCGGGAGTACGGCAACGCCGCCGCCTGGCGCTCGATCGCCGAGGCCAACGGCATCGACGACCCGTCCCGGCTGCCGGCCGGTGCGGAACTGGTGCTGCCCGCCGCCGAGGAGGTACGTCCGTAATGGTGCAGTCAGCGTTCTCCAACGTCCTCGAGGTGAAGCTCGGGGGCGCCAAGCTGCCGCCCGACTTCGCCCGGGCGCTGGTCGACAGCTACGTCGACCAGGGCGCCGGGGTGCCGGCCGCGTTCCGGCTGACGTTCCGGGACCCGTACCGGATCCTCCTGCGCGATCTGAAGGTCACCTTCGGCACGCCGGTGGTCATCACGCCGGTGTCCGACGGCCAGGGCGCCGCCGACCCGCTGCTGACCGGCGAGGTCACCGGTCTGGAGGCCGACTACGACGGCACCGGCACCTTCACCGTGATCCGCGGCTACGACGTCGGGCACCGTCTGCTGCGCCGCCGCCGGGTGGCCGCCTACCGCAACCAGAGCGCGTCGGACATCGCGCGCAAGCTGGCCGCGCAGGACGGGGTGCCGCTGGGGCGGGTGCAGTCGACTAAGACGGTGTACGAGTTCATCAGCCAGTCGAACGTCACCGACTGGGACTTCCTCGCCCGGCTCGCCGACGAGAACGAGATGGTGATGTCCGTCGACGCGGACGGCAAGTTCCAGTTCGTGAAGCCGAAGCCGTCGTCCGGCGCGCCCTCGCCGAAGACCGACGGCGACCGGAGCCCGTTCGTGCTCCAGGCCGGGCACGACATCCTGCGGCTGCGGTCCGCCGTCACCGCCGCCGACCAGGTCGGCAAGGTCGAGTCGCGGGGCTGGGACGTCACGACGAAGAAGAAGCTGACCGCGACCGCGACCGCCACCGACAACCCGGGCTTCGGCATCGGCACGACACCCGGCGCGGCGGCCGGCAAGTTCAAGCCGGCCAAGCTGGTCGAGACGGGCACGCCGTACGACCGGCAGAACGAGGTGAAGTTCGCCGCCGACGCCCTCGCCGACGACCTCACCTCCTCGTTCGCCGAGATGGAGGTCGTCGCGCGCGGAAATCCCAAGCTGCGCCCGGGAGTTCCGGTCACGCTCTCGGACGTCGGGCAGCCCTTCGAGGGCAAGTACACGGCCACGTCCGTACGGCATGTCTTCGGCGACGGCAGGCACTACGAGGTGTGGGTGACGGTCAGCGGGCGGCAGTGGCGGTCGCTGTACGGGCTCGCCTCCGGCGGCGCCGAGAGCGCGCCGCGGCTGCCGAGTGTGGCCAACGCCCTGGTCACCGATGTGAACGACCCGCTCAAGCAGGGGCGGGTCCGGCTACAGTTCCCCTGGCTGGACGACAGCTATGTCAGCGACTGGACGCGGACCGTGCAGTGGGGCGGCCTCGGCGGCGGTGGCATCTTCCCGCTGGACGTCAACGACGAGGTGCTCGTCGCGTTCGACCGGGGAGCCCTCGACCATCCCTTCGTCATCGGCGGGCTCTACAACGGCAAGGACAAGCCGACGCCCGTGAACGACGTGCCGCTGCACGACACCGTGCGCAAGAAGGCGAGCCGGCACACGGTCTCGGACCGGGACGGCAACCGGATGGACCTGCTCAGCCAGAAGACCGGCCTGCGCAAACAGGGTGTCCGGCTGGCCTCCGGCGACAAGCAGCTGGTCATCAACCTGGACCGGACGAAGACCGAGATCGTCGTGGACAGCAAGGGTTCGGTCACCATCAAGGGCAGCCGGTCGGTGTCGGTGGAGGCCGGCGCCGATCTCCTGCTCAGCGCGCGGCGCAGTCTGACCCTCAAGAGCGGCGGTCCGCTGACCATCCAGGGCGGCGGAGTGGTCAACATGCGGGCCGCCGGTGCGATCAGCGTGAACGCGATGGGCGCCCTGAACCTGGACGCGAAGGGCGTCGCGAACCTCACCGGCGTCGGCACGGTGCAGATCAACTCGCTCATCAACACGACGATCAAGGCTCCGACCACCCTCATCGGGTCGCCGGTGTTCGGCGTCAAGACCATTCCCGTGCCGATGCCGATCCCGTGACCGTTTCGAGAGAAGACAGGGTGTGGTTCTGATGGCCGAGCAGTTCGTCGGCTCCGGCTGGTCGTTCCCGCTGCGCATCGGGCCGACCGGCGGGATCGCCCTGGTCAGCGGGGAGCGGGAGATCGAGGAGGCGATCCGGCTGGTCCTGTCGACCGCTCCGGGCGAGCGGCCGATGCGGCCGGACTTCGGCTGCGCGATCCACGACCTGGTGTTCGCGCCGGTCAACGAGCAGACCGCGGGCCGTATCCAGCACGAGGTGTACGCCAGCCTGGACCGCTGGGAGCCGCGCATCGAGGTCGACGACGTCGAGGTCAGCGCCGGCACCGACCAGAGTGTCCTCTTCATCGACGTCCGGTACTCGATCCGCGGCACCAACAACCCGCGCAGCCTGGTCTTCCCCTTCTACGTCATTCCGTCCCACGACGAGCCCGACGCCCCCGAAAGCGACCGCTGATGGCACTGCCCTCCCCCAACCTCGACGACCGCCGCTTCCAGCAGTTCGTCGACGACGCCAAGCGCTACATCCAGCAGCGCGCCCCGGAGTGGACGGACCACAACGTCTCCGACCCCGGCGTCACCCTCGTCGAGACGGTCGCCCACATGGCCGACCAGATCGTGTACCGGCTCAACCGGGTGCCGGAGAAGAACCACCTGGCGTTCCTGGACCTCGTCGGGATCACCCTGTTCCCGCCGTCCGCGGCCCGCACCGAGGTGACGTTCTGGCTGTCGGCTCCGCAGGAGGAGCCGGTGTGGGTGCCGGTCGGCACGGAGGTCGCCACGCTGCGCACCGAGAGCGAGGAGGCGGTGGTCTTCGGGACCGAGCGCGAACTGACGGTGGTGCCCTGCGCGTTGCGTCATCTGCTGGTGCAGCACCGGGGTGAGCCGATGGTCGACCGGACCTCCGACCTCGCCGAGGAGGACAAGGACCTGCTGTGCTTCGCCGAGGCGCCCGGCCCCGGTGATGCCGTGCTGTTCGGCCTGACCTCCGCGGTCCCGCACTGCGCGGTCGCCCTGGACCTGGACAGCCGGGTGGACGGCGTCGGCGTGGACCCGCGGCAGCCGCCGCTGGTGTGGGAGGCGTGGACCGCGGACGGCTGGCAGCCCTGTGAGGTCGACCGGGACGGCACGGGCGGCCTGAACCGGCCCGGCGAGGTGGTCCTGCACATCCCCGGCGGGCATGTGCTGTCCCGCAACGCCGGCCAGGAGGCCGGCTGGCTGCGCTGCCGGGTCACCGACCCCCGGCCGAACCAGCCCTTCTACACGACCTCGCCCACCGTGCGCGCCGCCGAGGCCTTCACGATCGGCGGCACGACCGCCGCCGTGCACGCCGAGACGGTGTACGACGAGGCGCTCGGCGAGTCCACCGGGCTGCCGGGCCAGCGGCTGCGCCTGGTGCACGCGCCCGTGGTCGGCGACGACCCGCCGGTGCTGCTGCAGAGCGCCGAGCACGACGGCTGGACGGACTGGCGGGTCGTCCCGAACTTCGCGGGCTCCGGGCCGTACGACCGGCACATCACCCTCGACGCCACGACCGGCGAGATCGCCTTCGGCCCGGCCGTGCGCGAACCCGACGGATCCTTGCGGCAGTACGGGATGGTCGCCCCCAAGGGAGCACCCGTCCGGGCCCGCCGCTACCGCACGGGCGGCGGGCGCGCGGGCAATGTGGCGCGCGGTGCCGTACAGGTCCTGCGCACCTCCATCCCGTACATCTCCGAGGTCGTCAACCGCGAGGCCGCGCGCGGCGGTGTGGACGGGGAGACGGTGGAGGAGGCGAAGGTCCGGGCCCCCATCACCCTGCGCGCCCAGGAGCGTGCCGTGACGCTGCGCGACTACGAGGAACTGGCCCGCCGCGCCGCCCCGGAGACCGCGCGCATCACCTGCCTGGAGGGCGAGGAGGGCGAGCACGGGGCCTACGCGGTACGGGTGCTGGTCGTGCCGCAGGCCGTTCCGGACCCCGGCGGCCGGCTGCGCTTCGAACAACTCGTGCCCGGCGACGCGCTGCTGGACCGCATCACCCGGCATCTGGACGAACGGCGCCTGATCGGGACCCGGTTGGCGGTGGGCCCGCCGTACTACCAGGGCGTCACCGTGGTGGCCACGGTGCATGCCTTCCGGGGTGTCGACACCGACCGGGTGCGCCGGGAGGCGCACGACGCCCTCTACCGGCACCTCGATCCGCTGACCGGCGGCACGGACGGCACCGGCTGGCCGTTCGGGCGGCCCGTCCAGGCCGGGGAGGTGTTCGCGGTGCTGCAACGCGTACCGGGGGTGGAACTGGTCGACGAGGTGATCCTGCACCCCGCGGACCCGCTCACCGGCAAACGCGGCGAACCGACGAACCGGATCGATCTGTCCGCGCCGTCGCTGGTGTTCTCGTTCGACCACCGCGTCCGGGTGATCGGAGACGGTTCCTGATGAGGGGCTCGATCGACGGCCTCGGAACCTCCGCTCCGATCGGCTCGATGCTGCCGGCCGTCTTCGCCGACGACGACCTGGCCCAGCGGTTCGTCGCCGGGCTCGACGACGTGATCGCCCCGATCCTGAGCGTGCTGGACTGTCTCGACACCTACTTCCGCCCGTCCCTCACCCCGCTCGACTTCACCCAGTGGCTGGGGAGCTGGGTCGGCGCGGAGACCGCGGGCGACGAACCCGAGGCACGCCTGCGGGCGGCCGTGGCCGCCGCCGCGTATCTGCACCGCATCCGCGGCACCCGGCGCGGGCTGTCCGAGGCGGTCCGGCTCGCGTTCGGCGTGCAGCCCGAGATCAGCGAGAGCGGTGGCGCCGCGTGGAACGCCCGGCCGCTCGGCCCGTTCCCCGGCGCACCCCGCCCCCGTCTGCACGTCCACCTACGACTGCCCGCCCCGACCCCCGCGGACCACTACCGCCTGGAGACCCTCGTGTCCGCCGCCCGCCCCGCTCATATGCCGTACACGGTCCAGGTGACCGCCGGTGCCCCCGCCGAAAGGACCCGGGAGACATGACAACCCCCCAGAACTGCGCCGACTGCGGCACCCGCGCGGAACCGGGCCAGTCCTTCTGCGACGCCTGCGGGGCGGTACTGAGCTGGACGGACCGCCCCGCAGGCAGCACCGGCCCCCGCGCCGGGGCGTCCGGGACCCCCGAGGCGTCCCGGCCCTCGGATCCGGCCTCGGCGTCCCGGCCGGCCGGCCCGAGCCGGGCCTTCGAGCCGACCGGGTCCTCCCGGACCTCCGAGCCTGCCGGGGAGCCCGAGCCCGGCGGGCCCACCCGGGCGTCCGGGTCCGCCGGAGGTTCCAGGATTTCGGGGCCCACCGGCCACGCCAGGCCCGACGGTGAGCCGGGCGGCGCCTCCTCGCCCGAGCCCGGCTGGGACGCGTTCGCCCGGCCGGACGGCGGGGCGGGTCTGGCCCGGACGCCCCGGGACCGGCTCGGCACCGGCACGGCGACGCGACAGGCCGCCACCAGCGCCGCTGCCACCGACGAAGCCGCCGCCCACTACCCGTCCACTCCGCGAACGGCCACCCCTGAAGCGGCCTCCCCCGGGCATCCGGACCACCCCGGCCCGCCCGACACCGACAGCGCGAACACCCACGCTCGCCCCGACACCACCCCGCCCCCGGACGAAACCGCCCCCACCGAACCCCTCCCCCCGGCCCCGCACACCCCCCACCCCGCCGACGCCGACACGCACGGCATGACCGACCGCGCCCGCAGCCTCCTCATCCCGGTCGGCGACCCCGAGCCCCAGTCCGAGCCGCACCCCTCCGTCACCCCGGTCCTGCCCGGCCGCCCCGAACCGCAGCGCCCGCAGGCCGTACGCGCCCCCGGTCAGGAACACGGCATGGACGGCGGCACCCCCTGCCCCTGGTGTGCCACCCGCAACCG
Organism: Streptomyces sp. NPDC056948; assembly: GCF_042674225.1. NCBI lineage: Bacteria > Bacillati > Actinomycetota > Actinomycetes > Kitasatosporales > Streptomycetaceae > Streptomyces > Streptomyces sp. NPDC056948. Next base: position 758 of record NZ_JBHUQX010000011.1, on the reverse strand, counting down.
GCCCGAGCGGCACTTCTGCGCCCGGTGCGCGATGCCCATGGCCGGCGACGGACCGGCCGGCCCGATCCGGCTCCCCTGGTGGCGACGGCTCGGCCCCTTCGGCAGCCAGGAGGCACCGTGGGCGGGCGACCGCCCCCGGCTGCGCCGTACCTTCGACCGCGTCCTGTCCTGGCTGGGCATCGTGATCGTGCTGTCCCTGCTGATCGTTCTGGTGATCAACATCCCCCAGGGCATCCAGGCCACCCGCGACCACTTCGCCAAGCGCGCCGAGGTGTCCCCGGACCGCTACGCCGCGTCCCGCTACTTCCCGGGCCACAAGCCGGGCCTCGCCTTCGACAAGCTCAACGACACCTGGTGGGGCCCGGGCGTCTCCGAAACGGGCAAGGGCCAGTGGGTGGAGGCCCGTTTCGACCAGCCGACCCGGCTCCTGGACCTGATCATCACGCCGGGCGTCTCCATCCGCCCCGACAAGCTCCGCGAGTCGGCGCTCCCGCACCGCGTAGAGGCCACGATCACCGGGGCCGACGGTAAGAAGACGACCCGTCAGATCACCCTCGACCAGGGCGCGGGCCCCCAGCGACGTGCCTTCCGCGTGGGCGAGGTCACCGCCGTCCGCTTCACCATCGAGTCCGCCCACGGCATCTCGGCGAAGAAGCAGGTCGCCATCGCGGAGATCGAGTTCTTCGGCCCGTCGAGCGCCAACTCCGGCTGACCCCGGGCCCTCTCACCGACGCCGCGGCCCCGGACGGAACCAACCG